>NZ_CM002139.1:2422420-2479904 GCF_000454545.1 Xanthomonas cassavae CFBP 4642 | reverse complement strand
CCGCGTCGCCGAAGGTCAGTTGCATCGTCATCGTCCTGGTGCCTCTGTGCGATTGTCGCAGGATCAGGGGGAGTTGTTCAGAGTTTCCCTAAAGATCTTCGGGGTGCTGCCGAATAAACCAAACCCCTTGTCGCACAACGCTTATGCTTTTCGTCCTGACGCAGAAAACAGTAAAAAAATACTGAATTCCGCTAAAGGTTCCCGACGCAACGCCGTTATTCATCTCAGCAGCGGCAACGGCCAACTTGATGGCCCCCCTGCGGAGGCTCCAGGCAAGTCCCCCTTGCCGGAAAAATCGCTTAGGAGAGATCAAAATGGCACAGGTAATCAACACCAACGTAATGTCGCTGAATGCTCAGCGTAACCTCAACACCAACAGTTCAAGCATGGCGCTGAGCATTCAGCAGCTGTCCTCCGGCAAGCGCATTGTCAGTGCTTCGGTGGACGCCGCTGGTCTCGCCATCTCCGAGCGCTTCACCACGCAGATCCGTGGCGTGGACGTTGCCGCGCGCAACGCCAACGACGGTATCTCTCTGTCCCAGACCGCCGAAGGCGCCATGGTGGAAATCGGCAACAACCTGCAGCGTATCCGCGAACTGTCGGTGCAGTCGTCCAACGCCACCAATTCGCAGACCGACCGCGACGCGCTGAACTCAGAAGTCAAGCAGCTCACCGCCGAAATCGATCGCGTCGCCAACCAGACCAGCTTCAACGGCACCAAGCTGCTGGACGGCTCGTTCACCGGTGCGCTGTTCCAGGTCGGCGCCGATGCCGGTCAGACGATCGGCGTCAGCAACATCGTCGATGCCAACATCGACTCGCTGGGCAAGGCCAGCTTCGCCGCCGCGGTCAGTGGTGCAGGCGTCACCGGTACCGCCACTGCCTCCGGCTCCATCAGCGGCATGTCACTGTCCTTCAACGACGCCAGCGGCGCTGCCAAGAGCGTCACCATCGGAGACGTCAAGATCGCTTCCGGCGACACCGCAGCCGACGTCAACAAGAAGGTCGCCTCGGCGATCAACGAAAAGCTGGATCAGACCGGCATGTATGCCTCGATCGACACCAGCGGCAATCTGAAGCTTGAGTCCCTGAAGGCAGGCCAGGACTTCACTGCGCTGACCGGCGGCAGCTCCAGCGCTGCGGGCATCACCGCTAGCGCCGGCCTCACCACCGCCTCTGCCGCGTCCGGTAGTACCGCCGTCACGCTTAGCAGCCTGGATATTTCCACGTTCTCCGGTTCGCAGAAGGCCCTGGAAATCGTCGACAAGGCGCTGACTGCGGTCAACTCCTCGCGCGCCGACATGGGCGCAGTGCAGAATCGCTTCACCTCCACCATCGCCAATCTGGCTGCCACTTCGGAGAACCTCACCGCCTCGCGCAGCCGGATCGCTGATACGGACTATGCAAAGACCACCGCCGAGCTGACCCGTACGCAGATCCTGCAGCAGGCCGGTACCGCCATGCTGGCCCAGGCCAAGTCGGTTCCGCAGAACGTGCTGAGCCTGCTGCAGTAACCGCAGTCATCTGCCGTAACACTCCGGCAGCGCTTCGCAGCAAGTCCAAAGCCTCTCTTCGGAGGGGCTTTTTTGTGCCCGCAGATCGAGACGAGGCGGCAGCACGGATTACCGGCGCGGGTTTCTTGAGGCCTCTGCGGCATGGAAATTGCATTGTGTGATGCCGTGAGCGAGACGCTTCGATGCCGCTAAAGTCATCGCGGATGCGGCCGATACCCGCTTCGTAATCCCACGCGTCCTTCTGTTTCGGACGCCCAGACGAGGAATGCACCATGGCATCGTTGGTCAGCACGTCCACCTCTGGACTGGACATCCCCACATTGGTGTCCAAGCTGGTGGCCGCGGAGAAAAATCCCCAACAGAACCGCATCAACAGGGCCGGTACCACGGCGACGACGCAGCTGTCGGCCATCAGCCAGATCAAGAGCAGCATGACCACGCTCAAGTCCGCGCTGGACAAGGTGGTCGGCAGCGCCGACACCAATGCCTACAAGGCCACGGTGCCCACCGATGCCGGCTTCACCGCGACCACCACCAGTTCGGCGGCACCGGGCAACTATTCGGTCGAAGTGGTGGCGCTGGCAACTGCGCAGAAACTGGCCTCGGGCGCGTTCACTGCCGATGCCACGGTGGGCAGCGGCACGCTGACGATCGGCTATGGCGACGCCAGCGTCACTGTGGACATCAGCGGCACCGACAAGCTCACCGACATCGCGGCGGCCATCAACAAGGCTGCAGGCGGCAAAGGCGTCACCGCCAGCGTGGTCACCGCCAACGACGGCCAACACCTGGTCTTCAATGCAGTCGATTCCGGCACCAAGGGTGCGCTGACCATCAGTGCCAGCGACCCAAGCCTGAGCGGCCTCGCCTATGGCCCCGGCGTCACCGGCGGACTGAACCAGACCGTGGCCGCAGCCGACGCACTGGTGCGTGTGGACGGCTTCGAGCGTACCTCCAGCTCCAATACCGTCAGCGACATTGTGCCAGGGGTGGTACTCACCCTCACCAAGGCCGCCGAAGGTACGAAGTTCAATCTGGGTGTGGCCGCCGACACCAGCGGCCTCAAGGGCAACCTCACCGCCTTCGCTGCCGCCTACAACACTGCCAACACATTGCTGGCCAAGAGCAGCAGCTACGACGCGACGACCAAGACCGCTTCGGCACTGACCGGCGACTCGCTGGTGCGCAGCCTGCAGCAACAGCTGCGTGGCCAGGTCAGCGGCAACGTCAACGAACTCAAGGCCCTGGGCCTCACCATCGACAAGGATGGCGTGATGAGTTTCGACGGCGCTAAGTTCGACACCGCCATCGCCGCCGACGGTGGCGCCGCGGCCGACACCTTCGGCAAGGACAGCAAGTTCGGCGGCACCCTGACCAAGCTGCTCGACAGCAACGTCAATGTGACCAACGGCACCCTCACCCTGCGCTCGGACAGTTTGAACAAGGCCATCAAGGGCTACGAATCGGAGCTGGACGACCTCGATGCGCGCATGGAAAAACTCAGCGACCGCTACACCGCCCAGTTCACCGCGATGGAAACCATGATCAGCAAGTTGCAGGGCAGCACCAGCTCGCTCAGCAGCCTGCTGACAAGCTGATTTCCGTGATGCAGATCCTCAAGTCCTGTCAGGGTATTGCCGATACAAGAAGGGCCTATCGTGATTTCGGCCTTGCCTGTCGGCAGGAGCGTCGTCGCAGGAGCGCAGCGCTCCGGGACCCGCGAAGGTCAGCCCATTGAGGAGTCATCCATGTACGGTTCCAATCGTCAGTACGCCGAGCAATATCGCAAGGTCGGCGTGTCCACCAGCGTGACCGAAGCCGACCCGCACAAGCTGGTGTCGCTGCTGTTCGCCGGCGCCTGCCAGCGCATCCGTCTGGCCCAGGCCTGCCTGGTGCAGGGCGACCAGGCGCGCAAGGGCAAGGCCATCGGCGAAGCCTGCGCGATCGTCGGTCACTTGAACGGCTCGCTCGATCACGAAGCCGGTGGCGAGATTGCCGGTAACCTGTCGGCCCTGTACGACTACGTCATGCAGCGCCTGACCGCAGCCAATCTGCACAACGACGACACCGCCTTGACCGAAGCGCTGGATCTGCTCAGCGAAATCGATTCGGCGTGGAACTCCATTCCCCTCGAACAACGCGGCCTCTCCGCCGTTTCGTGAGTCCAACCATGCATAGCGTGCAAAGCCTTCAGGCCGAAATGGCCGACATCCGGATCGCCATGGCGAACGAGGAATTCGAAGTCATGCCGCTGATGCTGGATGCGCACGACCTGCACCTGCGTCAGTATGCGCAGCACGTGGACCTCGACCAGGACCGCGATGCCCTGCAGACGCTGCTGACGATGCACCAGGACCTGATGCGGCTGATGCGCGAGCGTCAGCGCAAGTTGCTGGATCTGATCCGCGCGCAGCGGACCTCGTCGTCAGCCAGCCGCGCCTACGCCCGGGTCGGCCGGATCTGATGTCCGCGCTCGGCACACTCGCGCCGGCGGCAGAGGCCGAGCTGTTTGCCGACACGCTCAGCTGCCAATTGCGCCTGCCGGCCGGCTTCAACGTCGGTGGCGACGCCGGCGCCCCCAGTGCCGCGGAAACCCTGCTGCGCAGTCTTGGCCAGGTCGAGGACCTGCGCAGCGAAGAAGCCAGCGAAGACCGCGGCGAACTGCCGCTGCTGGTGCAGCGCATGGACGCCAAGCTCGATCTGATGCTGGCGCTGATCGGCCGCCTGGTGCGCCAGGGCGACAGTGGCCTGATCCAGAACCTGGTGCACTGGTCGGTGCGCGGCATCCGGCTGAATTGCGCAACCAGCCATGCGGCGGGCACCACGGGCGTGGTGTGCCTGCAACCGTCCGACTGGCTTCCTGAACTTGTACAGCTTCCAGCACAGGTGCTGGCAAGCGCGAACGACGGTCACGATCAGTGGGTGTGGCTGCGCTTCGCACCGCTTGCACCTGGGTTGCAGGATGCTCTGGAACGTCATCTGTTTCGTTTGCACCGCCGCCAGATCGCCGAGGCCAGGCGCCAGCGCTGACGCTGCCAGTTGGCGTCAGGCGCCTGGTCGGCTAAGGTGCCCTATACCGAAAAAGGTCCCTTCTGCGCCGTGCGAGTCATCATCGTCGACGATCACACCCTTGTCCGTGCAGGCCTGTCCAGGCTGCTGCAAACCTTCGCCGGCATCGATGTCGTCGGCGAGGCGAGCAACGCGCAACAAGCCCTGGATATGACATCCCTGCATCGCCCCGATCTGGTGCTGATGGACCTGTCGCTGCCCGGGCGCAGCGGACTGGACGCCATGACCGATGTGCTGCGCGCCGCGCCACGCACGCATGTGGTGATGATGTCCATGCACGACGACCCGGTGCATGTGCGCGACGCGCTCGATCGTGGCGCCGTCGGCTTCGTGGTCAAGGATGCCGCCCCGCTGGAGCTGGAACTGGCGCTGCGCGCCGCGGCCGCCGGCCAGGTGTTCCTGAGCCCGCAGATTTCTTCCAAGATGATCGCCCCGATGCTGGGCCGCGAGAAACCGGTCGGTATCGCGGCCCTGTCGCCGCGCCAGCGCGAGATCCTGCGCGAGATCGGTCGCGGCCAGAGCAACAAGGAAATCGCTGCAGACCTTGGCATCAGCGTCAAGACGGTGGAAACCCATCGCGCGCGCATGATGGAGTCGCTGGGCTGCCGGCGTGCGAACGATCTGGTGCTGCTGGCGGCCAAGCACCACAACGAGCTGGTCTGAGCAACTCCCGCAGGCTGTTTGCCCGGCTGTCAGGATGGTGAAAGGTGCATTCGGGCCACGTCGGCCTAAAACAGTGACGGGATTCCGTCAGGCACGCTTCAGTTCGCCAAAAACGTCAGGGGATTCCCCACACGCTGTCGGGAAAATCACGAGCCACCTCACCCAACTCCCCGATTAGAAACCCGTCGCTTTGTCCTGCAAGATGCGTTCCATCGCTGCTGCGTGCAGTGCCCTTCGGAAGCGCTTCTATGAAGACGACTATTTCCGCCCAGCTTGGCCAGCAACTGCACCTCACCCCACAGCTGCTGCAGTCGATCCGTCTGTTGCAACTGGACGGCATGCAGTTGGAGTTGGAAATTCGTCGCGCGCTGGAAACCAATCCGTTGCTGGAGTTGGAAGAGCTGGCCGATCACGGGGACGAGGCGGCCACCAACGACGATGGCGCCACCGATGTCGCCGCGTTCGACGAGCTGCCGGAAAGCACGATGTGGGACGTGCAGAGCAGCAGTTGGAACGAGGGCGACGACGACCGCATGCAGCGCGTGGCAGCCGGCGAATCCACCGACCCGCACGTGCGCATCCTGCGCGAACTGGCGCTGGACCTGGACGAGGCGGCGTTGGGGGCCGCTGCGTTCTGGCTGGAGCACACCGACGACGCCGGCTACCTGGCCGACGCACTGCCCACGCTGCAGCAGCTTGGCGCCACGCGGTTGGGGATGACTGCGCAGGCCGTCGAAGCGGTCCGCCAGCGCCTGCTGCACGGCGACCCCGCCGGCCTGGCCGCCTGCGACCTGCGCGAGTGCCTGCAGGCGCAGCTGAGCGCCCTGCCCGGCCGCGTGCCGGCCCGCCACCTCGCCGCGCGCATCCTGGCCGGCGATCTGGACCTGCTGGCCAGCCACGACTACGCACTGCTGGCGCGCGCGCACGACGCCGAAGTGGACGATGCGCGCGAGGCGGTGCGGCTGATCCTGTCGCTGCAACCACGCCCCGGCGACGACCTGCTGCAGGAAAGCAATGCCAGCGTGATCCCGGACGTGCTCGCCTGGCATGCCGACGGAAGCTGGCGCGTGGCGCTGAACCCGGCCACCACCCATCGGGTCAGCATCAACCCGGTGCACGAACGCGCGCTGGCCGATGCCGGTGACGCGGCCCAGCCGCTGCGCGACATGCTGCAGGAAGCCCGCTGGCTGACCCGTGGCCTGTCGATGCGCTACGAAACCCTGCTGCGCGCCACCCGTGCCATCGTCGAGCGCCAGGCCGCCTTCCTGGCCCGCGGCGAGGAAGCCATGGCGCCATTGACCCTGAAGGAAATCGCCGACGAGATCGGCATGCACGAATCGACGATTTCGCGCATCACCACCGGCAAGTACCTGCAGACTCCGCGCGGCACCTTCGAACTCAAGCACTTCTTCGCGGTGCGCCTGGAAGGCGCCAGCGTCTCCGGCCAGGCGGTCAAGGCCATGGTGCGCCGCCTGATCGAGAGCGAGCCGGCCGGCCGGCCGCTGGCCGACGAAGCCATTGCCGGCCTGCTGTCGCGTCAGGGCGTTAATATTGCGCGCCGGACCGTGGCCAAGTACCGCGAACAACTGGATATCGCCCCGGCCCGCGAGCGCCGCCGCACCACCAAACCGCTGCTCGCGCGAGCGGGATAAGGACTACTATGAGCAAACTCACCGTGCTGCTGGTCGACGACCACGAGGGCTTCATCAACGCTGCGATGCGTCATTTTCGCAAGGTGGAGTGGCTCAACATCGTGGGCAGTGCCGCCAACGGACTGGAAGCGATCGAGCGCTCTGAGTCGCTGCGCCCCAATGTCGTGCTGATGGACCTGGCCATGCCGGAGATGGGCGGCCTGCAGGCAACGCGTCTGATCAAGACGCAGGACGATCCGCCGTATATTGTGATTGCGAGCCACTTCGACGATGCCGAGCATCGTGAACACGCTCTTCGCGCGGGTGCTGACAATTTTGTCAGCAAGCTGTCCTATATCCAGGAAGTCATGCCAATCCTGGAGGGCCTGACGGAAGGAGCCAGGAATGAGTGAGTCACGCATTCTGTTGATCGACAGCGACGCCGTGCGCGCCGAGCGCACCGTCTCGCTGCTCGAATTCATGGACTTCAATCCCCGCTGGGTCACCGACGGCGCCGACATCAACCCTGGCCGTCATCGCCACGACGAATGGATGGCGGTGATGGTGGGCTCGGCGCAGGACGCCGCGCAGGCAGACAAATTCTTCGACTGGCTGGCCGACGCCAAGCTGCCTCCCCCCGTGCTGCTGATGGAAGGCAGCCCGAGCGAGTTTGCGCAATCGCATGGCCTGCACGAGGCCAACGTCTGGGCGCTGGACACTCCCCTGCGGCATGCGCAGCTGGAAGCGCTGCTGCGCCGTGCCAGCCTCAAGCGGCTGGATGCCGAGCACCAGGCGGGCGTACAGCAGGACACCGGCCCGACCGGCAACAGCGAAGCGGTGACGCGGCTGCGTCGCCTGATCGACCAGGTGGCCGCATTCGACACCACCGTGCTGGTCCTGGGCGAATCCGGCACCGGCAAGGAAGTGGTGGCGCGTGCCATCCATCAACATTCGCCGCGCCGCGATGGCCCGTTTGTGGCGATCAATTGCGGCGCGATTCCGCCGGACCTGCTGGAAAGCGAACTCTTCGGCCACGAGAAAGGCGCCTTCACCGGCGCCCTGAGTGCGCGCAAGGGCCGCTTCGAAATGGCCGAAGGCGGCACCCTGCTGCTGGACGAGATCGGCGACATGAGCCTGCCAATGCAGGTCAAGTTGCTGCGCGTCCTGCAGGAGCGCAGTTTCGAGCGTGTGGGCGGTGGCCAGACCATCCGCTGCAACGTGCGCGTGATCGCCGCCACCCACCGCAACCTGGAAGCGCGCATCAGCGACGGGCAGTTCCGCGAGGACCTGTTCTACCGTCTCAACGTGTTCCCCATCGAAATGCCCGCACTGCGCGAGCGCGTTGACGATCTGGCCATGCTGGTGCAGACCATCGCCGGCCAGCTGGCACGCACCGGCCGCGGCGAAGTGCGCTTTGCCGACGAAGCCTTGCAGGCACTGCGCAGCTACGACTGGCCCGGCAATGTGCGCGAGCTGACCAACCTGGTGGAGCGCCTGGCGGTGCTGCATCCCGGTGGACTGGTGCGCGTGCAGGATCTGCCGGCGCGCTATCGCGGTGATTTTGCCTCGTCCATTCCGGTCGAGTTGCCGCCGGAGCCGGCGTTGGTCGCCGCGCCCACCGACGCCACAGCGCTACCCAGCAATGTGGTGACGCTGCAGCCCAAACCCACCGATGCCGAGCCGGCCTCGGCAGCCAGCCTGCCCGACGACGGTATCGACCTGCGTGGGCACATGGCCAACATCGAACTGGCGCTGATCAACGAGGCGCTGGAACGTACCCAGGGCGTGGTCGCCCACGCGGCGCAGCTGCTAGGCCTGCGCCGCACCACCCTGGTCGAGAAGCTGCGCAAGTACGGCATCGACCGCGAACAGACCGAGTTGGCGAACTGAGCGTGCCGACGCACGTGAGGTTCCGCTCGCCGGCATAGCGCTTGCTTCCTCCGGGTACACTGCCCGCGGCCATCGGCTGCGGCGGAATCCCGACATCCACCCGCACCAGCGAGGCATTGATGCCCATCCCCGTCACCAGTCCGCTGCTGCCGCCGCTGGAAGAGTTCCTGCCCTATCTGGAACGGATCTGGAGCAGCCGCATCGTCAGCAACGGTGGCGAGATGCATCGGGCATTGGAGCAGGCGCTGTGCGCCTACCTGGGCGTCCCGCACCTGGCACTGCTGACCAACGGCACCACCGCCCTGATCACTGCCTTGCAGGCGCTGCGCATCACCGGCGAGGTGATCACCACGCCCTACTCGTTCGTGGCCACCGCACATTCGTTGCTGTGGAAGAGCATTACCCCGGTGTTCGTGGACATCGACCCGGTAACGCTCAACATGGACCCGTCCAAGATCGAAGCGGCCATCACCCCGCAGACCACCGCGATCATGCCGGTGCATTGCTATGGCACCGCCTGCGACACCAGCGCCATCACCCGCATCGCCGACATCTACAACCTCAAGGTGATATACGACGCCGCACACGCCTTCGGGGTGCGCGATGACGGCGGCTCGATCCTGCGCCACGGCGACCTGAGCGTGTTGAGCTTTCATGCAACCAAGGTGTTCAACACCTTCGAAGGCGGCGCAATCGTGTGCCCCGACGAAAAGACCTATCAACGTATCGGGCATCTGAAGAACTTCGGTTTCGTCGACGAGACCACGGTGGTGGCGCCCGGCATCAACGGCAAGATGAACGAGATCAGCGCAGCGTTCGGTCTCTTGCAGCTCAAGCACATCGACGAGGCCATTGCGCAACGCAGCACCATCGATGCGCAGTACCGGCAACGATTGAGCGACATTCGCGGCATCCATTGCGTTGCGCGGCTCGATCACTCCACGCCCAACTATGCGTACTTTCCGATCCTGGTGCAGGACGACTACCCGCTGGCGCGCGATGCGCTATACCAATTGATGCGCGAGCACGGCATCCTGGTACGACGTTACTTCTATCCATTGATCAGCGACTTCCCGATGTATCGCGCCCTGCCCTCGTCGGCGCCGGCGTGGCTGCCGGTGGCGCGCTCGGTGGCCGCCCAAGTATTGTGCCTACCGATCTTTCCCGGCCTGACCCGCGACCAGGTCGATACCATTGCCGATCTGATTGCCGGTCAACAGGCAGCATGATCGCAACACGCTGCACCTGCATTCCAGACTCCCATCTCTTCAACAGGCAACCAGGCGAGATCGCATGACCCAGGCAACGTTTATCGAGAACTTCCTTTCCGCCACCGACTTCCAGGAGCCGGTGGAGGTGACGCTGGACACCGTGCTGCTGGAATTGCCGGAGTGGGATTCGCTGGCCGCGCTGGGCGTGATCGTCATGTTCGACATGGAGTACGGCAAGACCATCACCGGCGAAGATCTCACTGCCGCCACCACCGTGGGCGATCTCTACAAACTGACCGAGGCGTAAGCACCATGCCGACCTCCACGCTGCACAACGTCCGCTTTGCCGGCATGGCGACCTGCGTGCCGAAGCGGGTCGTGTCCAACCTCACCGATTGCCGGCCGCAGATTCGCTCAGAACGCGAGCGTTTGGTGCGCAACGTCGGTATCGAGACCCGGCGCATGGCGAGCGAATGGCAATGCTTTTCGGACCTGGCGTTCGATGCAACCGAAGTGCTGCTGGAAAAACTGCAGTGGAAGCGCGAGGAGATCGATGCGCTGATCGTGGTGACCCAATCGCCGGATTACCCGATTCCGGCCACCGCCATCATCCTGCAGGACCGGCTGGGCCTGTCGCACGCCACGGTGGCCTTCGACGTCAACCTGGGCTGCTCGGCCTACCCGTTCGGCATCAACCTGCTCGGCTCGATGATCGCCGCCGGCGGCGTCAAGAAGGGCCTGCTGCTGGTGGGCGACCGCAGCGCCAACCTGGAAGACCCGATCTTCTCCGACTCCGGCACCGCCACTGCGCTGGAATTCAGCGCCGACGCGCCGCCGATGCATTTCGACCTCAACAGCGATGGCAGCGGCTACAGGGCGATCATCCTGCCGGTCGGCGGCCACCGCGAACCGGTCGCAATGCAGCACCTGATGCCCTTCCGCGAAGGGCCCGATGGTCCCTGGCGGCGCGGTGTGGACCTGATCCTGGACGGCGTGGCAGTGCTGAGCTTCTCCACCCAGCGGGTGCCGCCGGCGGTACAGAAACTGCTCGACTACACCGGCGTGTCCAAGGAGGAGGTGGATTACTTCGTGTTCCACCAGGCCAACCGCATGATCAACGAGACCATTCGCAAGAAGCTCGGCCTGCCGGCGGAAAAAGTGCCTTCGACGCTGCGCGACTTCGGCAACACCAGCGGCGCCTCGCTGCCGGTCACGATGACCGCGCGGATCAACAAGGAACTGGAAGCCGGGCCCAAGCGCGTGCTGCTGTGCGGCTTCGGCATTGGCTTGTCGTGGGGCACGTGCCTGGTGGATATCGACGGCGCAGTGTTTCCTGATTTGATCGAATCCTGAGCTCGCCGGTCGCCGCTGCAGAAAAAGAGATCCCGTGAACGACTCCCTATCCTTCAATCCCTTCAGCCTTGCCGATAAGCGCATCCTGGTCAGCGGCGCCAGTTCAGGGCTGGGCCGCGCGATCGCCCTGGGCTGCGCACGCATGGGCGGCGAGTTGATCGTCAATGGACGCGATCCGCAACGCCTGGACGCCACCCTGGCTGATCTCCGGGCCATCAGCGAGCGGCCGCACCAGGCGCTGCGTGCCGACCTGACAGTGCCCACTGAGCGCGCTTCGCTCGTCGACTCGCTTTCGGCGCCGCTGCATGGCGTGGTTCATAGCGCCGGCATCTCGCGGCTATGTCCAGCACGGATGGTCGGTGAGGCTCACCTACGCGAGGTCCAGGCGACCAACGTCGACGCGCCAATTCTGCTGACCCAGGGTCTGCTCAAACGCAACCTGATCGCCGCCGATGGCGCCATCGTGTTCATCGCATCGATCGCGGCGCATATCGGCGTGGCAGGCGTGGGTGCCTATTCTGCCTCCAAGGCCGCGTTGATCGCCTACGCGCGCTGCCTGGCGATGGAAGTAGTCAAGCGGCACATCCGCGTCAACTGCCTGTCGCCGGCGCTGGTCGATACCCCGTTGCTAGACGCCACTGCCCAGGTGGTGGGCTCGCTGGAGACCGAACGCAGCAGTTATCCGCTTGGTTTCGGGCAACCCGACGACGTAGCCAACGCCGCCATCTTTCTGCTGTCCGGTGCCAGCCGCTGGATCACCGGCACCAGCCTGGTGATGGACGGCGGCCTGACAATCAGCTGAGGAGCACACATGAAGCAGATCGTCATCCTCGGAGCCGGCGGATTGGGACGCCAAGTTTTGGCGCAACTGCAGGTGGACTATAGCCATGGCATCGAGTGGGTCATTGCCGGCTTCTTGGACGAGCGTGGCCGAGACACTGTGCCAGCCGCGCTGTACTACCCCTGGCTGGGCCACCCGGCCGAGTTCGCTCCGCGTGCGGATCAATTGTTCGTTGCCGCGATCGGCGACCCGCTTTCACGCGAACGTCAGGTCACACCACTGGTGGCAGCGGGAGCCGAGTTCGTCTCGATCCGCACCCGCTGCAGCCTCGGCACACGCACCGTGTACGGGCCGACTTATTTCGGCTATGACGTGAACTGTGGCGTCGATTGTCGCATCGGCAGCTATGCCTTCATCGACCAGGAAGTGTTGCTGGGCCACGACGTGGTGGTCGGCGATTACGCACACATCGCACCTCGCTGCGTGCTCGCCGGCCACGTCACCGTCGGCCATGGCGCGGTGATCAATTCCGGAGCCCTGATAGCACGAGGCATCACCATCGGCGAACGATCGGTGGTGGGCATGGGAGCTGTAGTGTTTCACGATGTCGCGCCGGGCCAGACTGTGGTCGGCAACCCGGCACGCGCGATCTTCAACAAACCGGTCTCCAGCTCATGAGCATGAGGACGCCAGACTGCCCGCGCCGGTGCGGGCGATGACGCGCCACGTGCTGGACGCGCGGCACTACACCAGCGAAAAGACCTTCGCGTTGGAACGCGAGCGCCTGTTCGGACAGCTATGGAACTTTGTTGGTTTCAGCACGATGGTGCGCGAGCGCAATCAATTCTTCACCCGCACGATCGCAGGTATCCCGGTGCTGGTGCAGCGAACCAGCGCAGGTGTGCGCGCCTTCGTTAACCAATGTCCGCACCGGTTGTCTGCGATCCAGATCAGCGATGTCGGCCAGCGCCCGCTCGTCTGCCCCTACCACGCCTGGTCGTTTGGCCCGGAAGGCGAGCTGCGTGCCATGCCCAACGCCGAGCTCTATCGCTTCGATGAGCACGAACGTGCGGGCATCTGCCTGCGCAAGTTGGCGCTGGAGGAAGTTGGCGGGTTGTTGTTCGTCAACCTGGCTGAGCAACCGTTGCCACTGGAGACGCAGTTCACCGCTCCTTTCCTGCAGCAGTTGCGCGAAGCGTCCTCGCACCTGGACACGCAGGTGATCCATAGCCAGCATCGGGTTCACTACAACTGGAAGCTCAATATGGAGAACGTGAAGGACTACAACCATGTCCCATTCGTGCATCCGAAGACCTTCCTGCCCGCCCTGACGACACAGGTCAAATCGACAGGCACTGCCACAGATGCGCCATCGATCGTGAAGCAATTGATTCAACATGGCCAGGCGCCAGCACTGAGCACGCTCAGCTACCCGACGAAAGCGCCCCTGCAACCTTATGTATCGTGGTTCAACGCGCTGTGCGACACCTATGGCGCTGATCATATCTATTACAACTGGTTCATCTATCCGAACGTCAACTTCTGCAGCGTCCGCGGTGAGCACTTCCTGTTGCAGCAATACGAACCGGTGTCTCCAGGCGTGACTAACTACCACCTGTGGATGATGACCGCCCGTCGCAAGAGCGCGAGCACCGACTTTACCGCGCTGCTGAGTACGCTGATTCGCGGCGAACGAACCGTTATCGCCGAAGACACGCTAGTACTGGAACGCCTACAGCAGGGACTTGGCCCCTATTCCAATTCGTTCATGCATGGTGACTACGAAGCGCATCTGGTGCAGCAGCATCTCTGGTATCGGGAAAACGTGCTGGGAGAGACTGCTTGAAAGCGCTAGTGTTGTTAGGCCATGGCGCGGCGCTCGCAAAAGCCCAAGCTACTGCGCAGGCCTGTAGCCTGGAACACACCACGCTCGAACTGCCGACCACTGATCGCCACACCTTCGATCTGGAGGAACTGTTCGCCCGTTTTCCTGCGGCACAGACCGAAGTGTTCGTAGCGCTGGACGAGCGCGCGGTGAACTATGCCCGGCATAAGCTGCTCGCCGAGGTGAGATTGGCTGGCTATCGCACGATTAATCTGATTTCGCCGCAGACCATCATTGCTGATGGAGTGGAACTGATGGGCAATGTATACATCGGCCCAGGCTGCAATCTGGCACCGCGTAGCCGCATTGGTGCAGGTAGCTGGCTGGATCGCCAAATTATCGTTGAGGCGGATGTCCGCGTAGGCTCCAGTGTGACATTGCATGCCGGCGTACAACTAGGGCAAGGCGCGCAAATCGGCCAGGGCAGCACCCTAGGCAGTGGCAGTGTGGCACCTCGCCAGGCACGCATTGGTCGGCGCTGTGAATGGCTGCTGCATTCCGTGTTGCCCGATGTACTGCCTGACCGATGTTTCTATGACGCCCTTATGCCGGACGGCGCGCGCGTCCTCTCCTGACTAGTGGAAAGCCTCATTCCCCAGACTTAACACCTGGAAGTATATACCGGCCTTCCATACGATTTTTTTATCAAAACTCCCCATCATCTAAATAGAGCCTGTGTTTATGTATCCTTTTTTTTTCCAAGCAACAGCTTATTAGAGATGTCTTTGTGAACTTCGTGATTCGCTTGCGCAACCACATGGAATTTTTCCTGCGTGGTTTGATCGGGCGCCACCGGACTTCCTTAAAAATCAAAAATTTACCTGATTAGCCCTGACCATCAGCCGCCTGTCGCAGGATCTGCGCCGCGCTGGGTGGATGCTGCTGTCACCTGAAGCCAACGAGGTGGCGTGATGAGTATCAATGCCGTGCAGTTCCAAGCGGGATTGTCGATGCCTGAGTTCTTCGCGTCCTACGGCACCGAAGCCAAGTGCTATCGCGCGCTTTACAAGTGGCGCTGGCCGCAAGGCTTTCGTTGCCCTGTTTGTGCCGGACGCGTGCGCTCGCGTTTCAAGCGGGGTGCTGCGATCTACTACCAATGCAGCGCGTGCCGGCATCAGACCAGCCTGATTGCAGGCACGATGTTCGAAGGCACCAAGCTGCCGCTGCGCACCTGGATGCTGGCGTTGCACCTGCTGACCTCGACCAAAACCAACATGGCCGCGCTGGAGTTGATGCGGCATCTGGGCGTCAACTACAAGACGGCCTGGCGGATGAAACACAAGATCATGCAGGTTATGGCCGAGCGCGAATCCATGCGGAAACTGGCGGGTTTCGTGCAGATCGACGATGCCTATCTCGGCGGCGAGCGTAACGGTGGCAAGGCCGGACGCGGATCGGAGAACAAACAAGCGTTCCTGATTGCGGTGCAGACCGATGCCACCTTCACCGCGCCGCGCTTTGTGGTGATCGAGCCGGTGCGCAGCTTCGACAACACCTCGCTGCAGGACTGGATTGCCCGTCGCTTGGCGCCCGAATGCGAGGTCTACACCGATGGGCTGGCCTGCTTCCGCCGGCTAGAAGACGCCGGCCACGCGCACACCACGCTGGACACTGGCGGTGGTCGTGCCGCGACCGAAACGGCCGGTGCACGTTGGCTCAACGTGGTGCTGGGCAATCTCAAACGCGCCATCAGTGGCGTGTATCACGCCATCGCGCAAGGCAAATACGCAAGGCGTTACCTGGGAGAAGCGGCCTATCGTTTTAATCGTCGATTCCGCTTGCGCGAGATGCTGCCACGACTTGCCACGGCCATGATGCAATCCACACCATGCCCAGAGCCGGTTTTACGTGCAGCGAGCAATTTTCATGGCTGAGAGTCGGGGCTAATCAGGTAACCGATTGTGTTGCCTGAAGCCAATTTCATAGTCCTTTTCCATTTCAGTAACGAAATTGGTTAGCGTCAACAGATCCTCGGGCTTATGATAAGCGGAGATCGCCATTTGGGGGCGGTTTTTCAGGATTGTCTCTCGTGCGCCATGCAGCGCCTTGAGCTCGGACCCCTCGATCTCCAGTTTGATGAATGTCGCTGCCCTTTCCGTGGCCTCGTCAATAGTCGTGACCGGCACGGTTATCGCTATATCTTCTTCGCGCGATTTTTCATATATATGGCTGATAATGTTCGATTCCACTAGGTGCGCGGACTGGGTTTGAACAAAGCCGGGAATTTCGAAATCTGGAACAATTTGTCCTGGGTTAAATTTCAATGTCGTACTGCTATCCCACAACCCTTTCTCATGCAAAGTAATGGCTGGTGCCAATGGCTTAAGATATTGATCCTGAAGTAAATTGAGGCGCGAGCGGATTAAATTGTTATTCTGATTGGATGGTTCGAAAGAGTGGATTCTTTTGAACTGTCCCTTGCATGCGCGCAAGAAACCCTCGATCGTGTCGCCGTTGAAGGCGCCACCATCAACGTAAACCTCTCGATCATTGAACTTGAAGAATTGGCGGTTGGTGGAGTATGAGTTGAGGTTGAAATCGTCTGCGCCATGGCCTACAGCACATGCTTCAAGATAAAATGGATTCAGTGTTAGCCTATAAAGCAAGATGCATAGCCATGAAATTTGCGAATGTTGATCAGCAAGATTGTCGGTAAATTTAACTAGGCAATCGACATTGTCAAAGGTGGAATTGAAGAATTCGTAACCATACCAGAAAAAGCGGCCAGTCTCCCCGCTATGGTCGATGCCGCATATTTCCAATAAATGCAAAAACTGCAACGGAAGTAGTGTTGGCAGGTTCCACTGATTGGCTATTTTAATGAAATGCTGAAAAGCAGTTCCGCCTGGAGTCAGAATGCAAGACGTCACATCGCCTTGGCCTACGGCCAACTCGATCCAGGTGTCCGAGCTGATGACGGGTATTCCGAATATGTGACTCTGACGCTCGCGCAGGAAGTCATCAACAATGGCAATAACATTGGCTGATTTTGCCAACACTCGAATCTCGGATCTGCAAACCGATCCGCAAACAATAAATTTTCCTGATTAGCCCCGACTCTCAGCCATGAAAATTGCTCGCTGCACGTAAAACCGGCTCTGGGCATGGTGTGGATTGCATCATGGCCGTGGCAAGTCGTGGCAGCATCTCGCGCAAGCGGAATCGACGATTAAAACGATAGGCCGCTTCTCCCAGGTAACGCCTTGCGTATTTGCCTTGCGCGATGGCGTGATACACGCCACTGATGGCGCGTTTGAGATTGCCCAGCACCACGTTGAGCCAACGTGCACCGGCCGTTTCGGTCGCGGCACGACCACCGCCAGTGTCCAGCGTGGTGTGCGCGTGGCCGGCGTCTTCTAGCCGGCGGAAGCAGGCCAGCCCATCGGTGTAGACCTCGCATTCGGGCGCCAAGCGACGGGCAATCCAGTCCTGCAGCGAGGTGTTGTCGAAGCTGCGCACCGGCTCGATCACCACAAAGCGCGGCGCGGTGAAGGTGGCATCGGTCTGCACCGCAATCAGGAACGCTTGTTTGTTCTCCGATCCGCGTCCGGCCTTGCCACCGTTACGCTCGCCGCCGAGATAGGCATCGTCGATCTGCACGAAACCCGCCAGTTTCCGCATGGATTCGCGCTCGGCCATAACCTGCATGATCTTGTGTTTCATCCGCCAGGCCGTCTTGTAGTTGACGCCCAGATGCCGCATCAACTCCAGCGCGGCCATGTTGGTTTTGGTCGAGGTCAGCAGGTGCAACGCCAGCATCCAGGTGCGCAGCGGCAGCTTGGTGCCTTCGAACATCGTGCCTGCAATCAGGCTGGTCTGATGCCGGCACGCGCTGCATTGGTAGTAGATCGCAGCACCCCGCTTGAAACGCGAGCGCACGCGTCCGGCACAAACAGGGCAACGAAAGCCTTGCGGCCAGCGCCACTTGTAAAGCGCGCGATAGCACTTGGCTTCGGTGCCGTAGGACGCGAAGAACTCAGGCATCGACAATCCCGCTTGGAACTGCACGGCATTGATACTCATCACGCCACCTCGTTGGCTTCAGGTGACAGCAGCATCCACCCAGCGCGGCGCAGATCCTGCGACAGGCGGCTGATGGTCAGGGCTAATCAGGATCGGTTATGCCCCGATGCGATGGTTCTTTATTGTTTCTAGCCGCATCATTCATAGCTACCCGTTGATAACACCGATAAAGGCATGCGACTTAATCACACAGACAGTAAAGACATGGTAATGCTTGAATTTGGCGAAGCTATTCGAATTTATTTTCCGCCACACCCTCTATATAGAGTGGAGTTAGCGAAGACTATGCAAGCAAATCGATACACGCCTCCCTCGATCGGTATCCGGCAAGGAAGGATGGCACAATGAAGCCCGATTACATTTTTTAGCTGGCGTAGAAAAAGGCGGTACCACAGCCTTGGCCAGCTGGATCGACAGCAATGGCCTCGCCCGCTTCATCCTACCTGGCATCAAGGAGCCATATACTTATCTCGCGGAAGGTGCGACACAACCATTGCCGGCAGAGCGGCCCTGGCTCGATGCCAGCGTCGCCTATGCGATGAGCCCACACGTGATTGCGCGTCTCCCGGAGCAGCGAACCAAGATCGTCCTGTGCCTGAGGAACCCCCTGGAACGGGCCTGGAGCGCGTATCGCTTTAAGAAGATTGCAGCACTTGGCGGCGCTAGGGCTACGCAAATGTTTGCCGATTATCACCAGCATGGCGGCTGCATCACTGATAGAACACCAGCCGGCTCGCGCTCGGACGTGGTCCCCCTGGATTTACTGAGAGACATCACTGCGTTATCCTTTCCACGCAAGTCCTTTCCGCATGTGCAACGCCATTTCCAGGCCGAGACCACACGGCTACGCACGACCACCTTCACCGAACGCGCCGACTACGAAATGCAGTTCCTGATGTCGCGGCGTCAGTTCCCCTTCCTGTCGATGCTCGAAGCCAGCTTCTACTACATCGGTTTACGCGCGTTCGTCGCGCGCTATCAGCCCGAGGACATTCTACTGGTGTCGCTCGGCCGGTTGAAGGAGCCGCATTACCGCGCCACGTTCCTGACGCGTCTGATCGGCCATGTGCCTGACACGGAGCCGGTTCCATTCGTCTTTTCCTGTGGCGAACTCGCTTTCGACGAGCCAGCTCCGGACTTCGCGGCGGCGGAACTGCAAGCGGTACGTGGCGCCCTCGCTTACGATACCCAGCAATACAGCGAACTGATCGCGACGCACGGAATCGCCGACGATTTGCTGGATATGGACGAACTGCGCCGGTATCTGTTCTAGTGCCTCTTCCCGATTGATCCGTACTACTCGGAACTGGTTGGAGTTCACCTGATATGCCCAGGGTTTGTAGACACGCAGGACAGTGGTGCGCGTAGCCATTCGAACTCTACCGATGACAGATCGCCATTGGAACATTGCGTCTTGGGTTTTAGGACATCTCAAGGTAGTGGAATACCTCGGCACGTGCGACCTCAACGGTGGGGCGCGTCGAGTCGACACCAATGCCAAAGCCGTCATTGAGGGGTGCTGGCGCCCAGGTTGCTGGCAGCTCCATTCACCGTTTGCCGCCAGCAACCAGCCAAGCATTGGCAATTAGGGCTATATCGATTTCCCGCAGGGCGTACGTGAGCCGGGCTCGCAGCGCGCCAGCTTGGCAAATCGCCGTTCTGAATGAGGACTGCAGGTCTTTACGAACGAACAGCCTTCAAAAATTCTGACATCAGTAAGTAAGTGCCGCCGGCAACAACCATTCCCGCCGCGTTTCCCGGAAAGACATTTGGACCTTTTCCGTTAACCCAAATCACCCCATTTGTGTATATTTGATACCGCTGACCCGTGGCCGCTCCGGAGAAGGTAAACACGCTGTCACCGCCATTTATGCTACCAACGCGACCAACGTTAGTAAAGGCAGTAAAAGCCGGCGCACCTGTCAGTGTAACGGTGACGCCACCAATAATCAGTTGACCACCATCGTATACCCCATAGTGGTAATGCCACCTCCAGTGATACTGTAGGAAACCTCTAAAAACCCCAGGATCCTGTCATCATTGACGTAATGCGATGCTAGCGGAGGGTGCTACAGATGATCAGTTTGTTCGCCGGTGAAGAACGTGATGCTAAACGTCAGCAATTGAGTGATCCGCTGGCCGTGTTGTCGCGTCACATCGACTTTGGCGGTATTGCCCGTGCGGTGGATGCGAGGCTGTCGCTCGGGCCGAAGGCCAAGGGTGGCCGGCCAGCGTGGCCGACTGAGGTGATGATCAGGGTGTTGCTGTTGCAGCAGTTGTACAACCTTTCCGACGATGCGTTGGAGTATCAGTTGCTGGATCGGCGTAGCTTCGTTCGGTTCGTCGGTCTGGAGAAGAGCGGCAAGGTGCCGGATGCGAAGACGATCTGGGTATGGCGCGAGCGGCTGAAGAACAATGACGTGATCGGAGATATCGATGCGGCGATCAGCGGACAACTGGCGCGCGCCGGTTACATTGCCCGTGGCGGGCAGATCATTGATGCCAGCATCGTCAGTGCGCCGATCCAGCGCAACACGCGCGAGGAAAACGCGCGCATCAAGCAGAACGACATCCCGGAGGATTGGAGCGATGCCAAGCGCGCGCAGAAGGACGTGGATGCGCGCTGGACGAGCAAGCACGGCAGCTCCTATTACGGTTACAAGTTGCACGCCAATGTCGATCGTCGCTGGGGATTCATTCGCGTGCACGAGGTCAGCAGCGCGAACGTGCATGACAGCCGGTACTTCGAGCGGTTGCTGGATGCGGGTAATACCGCACGCATACTTCGTGCCGATAGCGCTTATGCCGACCGGGACCGTGAAGCCCGCTTGAAGCAAGAGGGATATCGTGTGGACATCCAGCACAAAGGTACACGCGGCAACGCATTGAGCTCGGCCCAGCAGCGGCGCAATCAGCGCATCGCGAAAGATCGGGTGTTTGTCGAGCACGCATTCGCGCGACTGACGCAACAAGGTGGCAAGTGTCTACGCACGCTCGGCTTGGCACGTGCGAAGGTGGTCATCGGATTGAAGGTTGCCGGCCATAACCTGCTGCGTCTGGCACNNNGAAGCCAATGATCTGTTCTTCGGAAAAACGCTTCTTCACGTCCAATCTCCTCGGGGTAGGGAATTGGACTCCAAACTAAGGCGCTACTCAAACTTGGGGGGACGTCGGCCGCAGGCCAGAAGAACGCCTCGCGCGCAGCGTCGGCGAGCTGAGAGCTTGGCCGACCATGTCAGAGTGCTGATGTTTCCAAGCATCGTCACCTCCATGCATGCGCCACATCGACTCCGGCATGGTTATTCGAGGTGCCCTGTAGTTGCCGTTGACGTAACAGACATCATTGGCAATTGCGACGATTTGGAAACCGGTCATCACCGCAAACACGTGCCCACCCAGGAAACTGCACAACGCTCTATTTCTAATCAGTATGCCGTTTACGGTACTCCCACCACCTAAAGTGAAACCAGAAACCTGAACCGCGCCACCCTCATTCATTGTAAGCAGGTATCCTGCGGTGTTGCGCCAAATAGCAGACGTACTACCTACAAACCTCAAGAAGCCACCTGTCACGCTGCCCACTACGATATTTTCTACGTAAGTTCCGTCTGCGACATTGATGATTGCCGTATAGCCACATAAGGAATAGCGGGTTCGCACCACAGTTACAGCACGCTGGATGGTCTGGAACGCCGTGGCAGCAGTTAGCCCATCATTGGAATCGCTGCCCGTGCTGGAGACGTACAAAGACAAATCCTGAGTCAAGGCAATCGCGTAAGTGGCATAGCTATTTGCGTTAGTCCCCATCGCGAACCGGCCTTCATCACTGATGAAATATGGCTCGCTGGCAGCGAGTTCACCAGCTGTCGCGGCAGCATCAAACTGCGCACGCGTCCCGCGTTTTACATAAATATTGGCGCCCGAGATTGCGTCCGACATGACATGACGCTCCTTAAGCAGAAAATTGAGAATTACATTGTTTCAAAATAGCCTTAAAAAATTATTACTTTAAAGCGGAATTTTTCTTGAATTAGCAACCCTTCAACAGCGGATACTCTCTTGACTTTTAACACTCCAGCACCAGCCAGCAGCCTCATCAACTTAGGGAAACTCTGAACAACTCCCCCTGATCCTGCGACAATCGCACAGAGGCACCAGGACGATGACGATGCAACTGACCTTCGGCGACGCGGNGCAATACCCCGAAAACATGCCGAAAACGGCAAAAAACCGGGGGGTTGAGCGCCCTCAGCGCGGCGGATGTGGCGTGTTTCGTTTTCCGGCTGCGTTGATCAGACCATCCTTAGCATTGTTATCGATCGACTTTTCGGGAACCAGCCCTCATTTGAAGTTCGGCACCGGCGCAGCCACACGCAACTCAGCGCATTTCAGGCTTGGCTGAACTCAACATCTTCACGCCGGATAATCAAAGTAAGCATGTTCCAGTGGCAGGCCCCAGTCGCGGCCATGTCTGTATACGTTTGGTTTCCGAATCCCGACAATGCAGTGAGTCCAATTCCCCAACCCTTGAACACGGTCCGCTCTGCATGACTTCCAACGCCCTCGTCAGTATCGTCATGCCTACCTACAAGGCTTCGTACTTCGCGCAGGCGCTGGAGAGCGCGCTGACGCAGACCTACACCGCACTGGAGCTGGTGATCTGCGACGACGATGCCGATGGCGCGATCGAGGCCCTGCTGTCGCCCAAGCTGGCGAGCGCCCCGTTCCCGATCCGCTACCACCGCAACACGCCACGGCTTGGCGAGCTCGCCAGCACGATCAAGGGGATCGGTCTGGCGCAGGGCGAGTACGTCAAGTTCCTGCACGACGACGACGTGTTGCAGCCGGATTGCGTCGCGCAGCTGGTGGAAGCGCACGAGCGCAACCCGGGCACGGCGATGGCTTCCTCGCGCCGGCAACGCATCGATGACGACGGCCAGCCACTGCCGGACATCCCGGCCACCTGTTTCCCGTTCGCCGACGATGTGTTGGTCGATGGCCCGGAGCTGGTGTCGTTCCTGGCCGACCACACCATCAATTTCATCGGTGAGCCGAGTTGCGTGCTGGCACGGCGTGCGGATCTGTTGGCGTTGGGCAACGGGTTGATGGCGTTGAACGGTAAGGCCATTGACTGGGTCGGCGATCTGGCGATCTACGTCAAGCTGCTGCGCCATGGCAACCTGGCGTTCCTGGCCAGCCCGCTCACGCAGTTCCGCGTCTCCAGCGCGCAATTCAGCCAGGCCGGCCGCGCTCAGGTCGGGGTCGGCGATCAGGGTCATGAAGACCTGCGCCAGGGCATCCGTCAACTTGGTTGGCGCCGCGAGCACGGCGACAACCGGCAGGTGCGTGTGGCACCGCTCAGCCCGCACAAGGCGCGCGTGTTCAAGCCGGTGGATCTGGTCAATGCGCTGATGCGCAGCGCCGGCATGACCGAACAGGTGTCGCCGGCCACCTGGCTGGGCGTGCGGTACCCCAGTGAGGTGCAGCGTGCATTGATCGACGCGCGCCTGCAGGCGCATGCCGGCGGGCCTCGGATTGCGGTGATGCTGATCGACCGGTATGGCGATGCCGCCGCCGTGGCCGCCACGTTGGCCAGCCTGCAGGCGCCCGGCGGCTATCCAAACCAGCAGGCCTGGGTGCTCAGCGCCTCGCCGGCGCAGGTCCGCGACGCCGAACGCGGGTTGCTGATCGACAACCACGGCCTGGTGCCGGCACTCAACCGGGCCATCGCCGCGCAGCAGGCTATCGACTGGGTGCTGCTGGTCGACGCCGGTGCCGTGTTCACCCTCAGCGGGCTGACCGTGGTGGCGCTGGGCCTGCTCGCGCTGCCAGACACCTGCCAGGCGGTCTACGCCGACGAGGTGGTGGCGCTGGACAACCGCCAGCTGGGGCTGGCGCTGCGGCCAGCGCTGTATCTGGACGCACTGCTGAGCGCGCCGTCCACGCTGTCGCGGCACTGGCTGTTCCGCCAGGCCACGCTGGTGGACGATGGCGGGTTTCCGCAAGGTCCGGGCGCGGCCTTCGAGCTGGATTACCAGTTGGGGCTGGTCGAACGCCATGGGCTGGCCAGTGTGCAGCACATCGCCGAACCGCTGCTGGTGGCCTCCGCCCAGACCCGGCATGCCGATGCCGACGAACACCAGGCCATTGCGCGGCATCTGGTCGCACGCGGCTACGTGGATGCGCAGGTGCACAGCGCCGGCCCTGGCCGTCATGCCCTGGACTACCGCCATGCGCAGCAGCCGTTGGTCAGCATTCTGGTGCTGGTCGATGGTCGCCTGCCGCAGGTGCAGCGCTGCTTGGAAAGCATCCTGGCCAACACGGCCTACCCGCATTACGAAGTGTTGCTGCTGGACCGCGGCACTACCGCGCCAGACCTGCGCGACTGGCTGGCCGGCATCGACGCGTTGGGCATGCAGCAGATCCGCGTGTTGCGCTTTGACGCCGAACCAGCGCGCGAAGCGGTCTGCAATGCCGCCGCCGAGCATGCGCGTGGGGACGTGCTGCTGTGGCTGGCCGCGGGCGCGGCAGTGATGAAGGCAGACTGGCTGGAACAACTACTCAACCACGCGCTGCGGCCGGAGGTGGGCGCGGTGGCCGGCAAGCTGCTGCGCGGCGATGGCACCGTGCACCATGCCGGCCTGTTGCTGGGCCTGGGGGCGCCGGTGGCACGCGCGTTCGAAGGCAACGCCTTCGACGACTCCGGTTACCTGCAACGCCTGCAGCTGGACCAGAACTACGCCGCGCTGAGTGGCGAGTGCCTGATGCTGCCGCGCCAGCTGTTCCTGGAGGCTGGCGGTTTTGCGCTTGAGCCGGAACTGGCGCCGTGGAGCGATGCGGACCTGTGCCTGCGCTTGCACCAGGCCGGCTACCTCAATGTGTTCGCAGCGCGCGCGCAGCTACTGATCGACCCGCTGGACGCGCCCGCCGCCACCGTGCTGGACGAAGAAGCGATGTATGCGCGTTGGCTGCCGCTGATGGCCAACGACCCGGCCTACAACCCGGGGTTTTCGCTGGACCCGGGCGCCGGCTTCCAGCTGGCCGACCCGCGCGCCAGCTGGCGTCCACTGCAGTCGTGGCGGCCGCTGCCACGCGTGATGGCGTTGCCGGCCGACATTGAAGGCTGCGGCCACTACCGGGTGATCCAGCCGCTGCGCGCCTTGCGCGAAGCCGGACTGGCCGAAGGGGTGCTGTTCAACGGCTATCTGGAGATCGCCGACCTGGCGCGTCAGGATCCCGACGTGGTGATCCTGCAACGGCAGGTCGGCGAGGCGCGTCTGGAGGCGATGCGGCGGATGAAGGCGTTGTCGCGCGCATTCAAAGTCTACGAGCTGGACGATTACCTGCCCAATCTTCCGCTGAAGAATGCCCACCGCGAACACATGCCCAAGGACATTCTCAAAACCGTACGGCGCGGGCTGGGCATGGTGGACCGCTTCGTGGTCTCCACTCCTGCCCTGGCCGAGGCGTTTGCCGGGCTGCACAGCGATATTCGCGTGGCCGAAAACCGCCTGCCGCCGCATTGGTGGGAACATCTGCCTGCGCGGGCCCAACGCCAGGGTAGCAAGCCGCGGATCGGCTGGGCTGGAGGCGCCAGCCACACCGGCGACCTGGAACTGATTGCCGACGTAGTGAAGGAGCTCGCCGGCGAGGTGGAATGGGTGTTCATGGGGATGTACCCGTTCGCACTGCGCCAGCATATTCACCGGTTCCAGCCGGGCGTGCCGATCGACCAGTACCCCGCCGCGCTGGCGGCGCTGGATCTGGATCTGGCGCTGGCGCCGGTGGAGCAGAACCTGTTCAACGAGTGCAAGAGCAATCTGCGCCTGCTCGAATACGGTGCCTGCGGTTATCCGGTGATCGCCAGCGATGTGCGCTGCTACCAGGGCACCCTGCCGGTGACGCTGGTGAAAAACCGGTATCGCGACTGGATCGGGGCCATCCGCGAGCACTTGGCCGACCTTGACGCAGCACGCGCCAAGGGTGCGGCCTTGCGCGAGGTGGTGCGACGCGACTGGATGTTGAGCGGCAGCAATCTGGACACCTGGCGAGCCGCCTGGTTGCCGGACTAGCGCGAGCGGGCTGTTCAGCGTTTTCCCGTTTGCAGTTGAAGGAATGTCTGGCTGCATGTGAATTGACGGCGCGCCCTCATCCGGCGCTGCGCGCCACCTTCTCCCGCAGCGGGAGAAGGAACTCATGGCAGCTCACGATCTTTCGCTGCGCTGCAACTGACCATCCACCGGTCACTTTTCCCGCTGGCGGGAGAAGGAAAACCTGGCCGTGCGTGATCTGTCGGCTGCCCTGCGACTGACATCCATCGGTTCCCTTCCCCGCTGGCGGGGGAAGGTGCCCGAAGGGCGGATGGGGGCAATATCGCTGCGACGCGACCACGACAGGTGCGGCAGGAACGCCCCGCGCCGGAATCCCGGCGCCATTTCGGCACGCCGCTTGCAGCGGGGTGGATGCCTCCCTGGCTGACCGCACCCATGAGCGACTCCGTCACCTCCATCCTCTCGCAGATCCGCAGCTACCAGACGCAGATGGGCCAAGGCCCGATGGGCGCGGTGGGCGATGCGGCGCGCGGCAATCAGATCCAGGGGCTGGCCGGAACACAGGGAACCCCGGCCACCCAGGTACCGAGCTTCAGCGAAACCTTGCGCGGCGCCGTCGGCGGCGTGAACGAAGCGCAGCAGAAGGCCGGCGCGCTCTCCAAGGCGTTCGAAATGGGCGACCCCAGTGCCGATCTGGCCCGGGTCATGGTCGCCTCCCAGCAGTCCCAGGTGGCCTTCCGCGCCACCGTGGAAGTCCGTAACCGTCTCGTCCAGGCTTACCAGGACGTCATGAACATGCCGCTGTAAGGATTGACGACACATGGCACTCGCGATCAGCAGAGAAAACGTGAACCAGAACGCCGAGAAGGCGGGTCAGTGGTTCGACCGTGTCCGCAGCCTGCAGATCACCCGCAAGCTGACCATGATGGCGATGATCGCCCTGGCGGTCGCGGCGGGTCTGGCGGTGTTCTTCTGGTCGCAGAAGCCCGGCTACCAGGCGCTGTACACCGGCCTGGATGAAAAGGGCAATGCCGAGGCGGCCGACCTGCTGCGCACTGCGCAGATCCCCTACAAGATCGACCAGGCCACCGGCGCCATTTCGGTGCCGCAGGACCGCTTGTACGACGCCCGCCTGAAGCTGGCCGGCTCCGGCCTGACCGGCAAGGAAACCGGCGGCGGCTTCGAACTGATGGAAAAGGACCCCGGCTTCGGCGTCAGCCAGTTCGTGGAAAGCGCACGCTACCAGCACGCCCTGGAGACCGAGCTGTCGCGCACCATCGGTACCCTGCGCCCGGTCCGCGAGGCCCGCGTGCACCTGGCCATTCCCAAGCCCAGCGCCTTCACCCGCCAGCGCGATGTGGCCAGCGCCTCGGTGGTGCTGGAACTGCGCGGCGGCCAGGGCCTGGAGCGCAACCAGGTCGATGCCATCGTCAATCTGGTGGCGTCCAGCATCCCGGACATGACCCCCGAACGGGTGACCGTGGTCGACCAGAGCGGCCGCATGCTCTCCATCGCCGACCCCAACAGCGACGCCGCCCAGCACGCCGCCCAGTTCGAACAGGTGCGCCGCCAGGAAAGCTCCTACAACCAGCGCATCCGCGAACTGCTGGAGCCGATGACCGGCCCGGGCCGGGTCAATCCGGAAACCAGCGTGGACATGGACTTCTCGGTCGTGGAGGAAGCCCGCGAACTCTACAACGGCGAGCCGGCCAAGCTGCGCAGCGAGCAGGTCAGCGACTCCAGCACCAGCGCCACCGGCCCGCAAGGCCCTCCGGGCGCCACCAGCAACAGCCCTGGCCAGCCGCCGGCTCCGGCCGTCGCCGGCGCCCCGGGCACCCCGGGCGCTGCCACTGGCCAGGCCGCCGCCCCGGCCGCGCCGACCGAAAGTTCCAAGAGCGCCACCCGCAACTACGAATTGGACCGGACCTTGCAACACACCCGCCAGCCGGCCGGCCGCATCAAGCGGGTGTCGGTGGCGGTGCTGCTGGACAACGTCCCGCGCCCCGGTGCCAAGGGCAAGATGGTCGAGCAGCCGCTCACTGCCGCCGAGCTCACCCGCATCGAGGGCCTGGTCAAGCAGGCGGTAGGGTTCGACGCGGCACGTGGCGACACGGTGTCGGTGATGAATGCCCCGTTCGTGCGCGAAGCGGTAGCCGGTGAAGAAGGTCCGAAGTGGTGGGAAGACCCGCGCTTGCAGAACGGTCTGCGCCTGCTGGTCGGTGCGGTGGTGGTGCTGGCGCTGCTGTTCGGCGTGGTGCGCCCCACCCTGCGCCAGCTCACCGGCGTGACCGCGGTCAAGGACAAGCAACGCAAGGCTGGCAACGATGGCACTCCGCAGAGCGCCGACGTGCGGATGGTCGATGAAGACGACGACCTGATGCCCCGCCTGGAAGAAGACACCGCGCAGATCGGTCAGGACAAGAAGACCGCGATCGCTCTGCCGGACGCCTACGAAGAACGCATGCGCGTGGCCCGCGAGGCCGTCAAAGCCGATTCAAAACGTGTTGCACAAGTCGTGAAGGGATGGGTCGCCAGTGAAGCCTGAAACACAACCGATGACCGGAGTGCAGCGCGCCGCGGTGCTGCTGTTGTCGCTGGGTGAGAGCGACGCCGCCGAAGTGCTCAAGCACATGGACCCCAAGGAGGTGCAGAAGATCGGCATCGCCATGGCCACCATGACCGGCATCTCGCGCGATCAGGTCGAAAAGGTGATGGACGACTTCAACGGCGAACTGGCCGGCAAGACCTCGCTGGGCGTGGGCGCCGACGACTACATCCGCAACGTGCTGATCCAGGCGCTGGGCGCCGACAAGGCCGGTGGCCTGATCGACCGCATCCTGCTGGGCCGCAACACCACCGGCCTGGACACCCTGAAGTGGATGGACCCGCGCGCCGTCGCCGACCTGGTGCGCAACGAACACCCGCAGATCATCGCGATTGTGATGGCGCATCTGGACAGCGACCAGGCTGCCGAGGCGCTGAAGCTGCTGCCCGAGCGCACCCGCGCCGACGTGCTGCTGCGCATCGCCACGCTGGACGGCATTCCGCCCAATGCCCTGAGCGAGCTCAACGACATCATGGAACGCCAGTTCGCCGGCAACCAGAACCTGAAGTCGTCGAACGTGGGCGGCATCAAGGTGGCGGCCAACATCCTCAACTTCCTGGACACCGGCGCCGACCAGGGCGTGCTGGGCGAGATCAGCAAGATCGACGCCGACCTGGCCACCAAGATCCAGGACCTGATGTTCGTGTTCGACAACCTGGTGGACCTGGACGACCGCGGCCTGCAGACCCTGCTGCGCGAAGTCTCCGGCGAGCGCCTGGGCCTGGCCCTGCGCGGCGCCGACGTCAAGGTGCGCGAGAAGATCACCCGCAACATGTCCCAGCGCGCGGCCGAAATCCTGCTCGAGGACATGGAAGCGCGCGGCCCGGTGCGCCTGGCCGACGTGGAAGCGGCGCAGAAGGAAATCCTCACCATCGTCCGCCGCCTGGCTGACGAAGGCGCCATCAGCCTCGGCGGCGCCGGTGCGGAGGCGATGGTATGAACGACGTGGTCACCCGCTGGCTGGCCCCCGACCTGCACATGGCCCCGGCCCTACCGGAGCCGGAGTACGACGAACCGGCCATGCTCGAGCCGGTGCTGCGCCCGCCGACCCTGGAAGAGATCCAGGCCATCGAGGACGCCGCCCAGCAGGAGGGCTTCGCCCGCGGCCATGCCGAAGGCTTTGCCCAGGGCCAATCGGAAGTGCGCCGCCTCACCGCGCAGATCGACGGCATCCTGGACAACTTCACCCGCCCGCTGGCGCGGCTGGAAAACGAAGTGGTCGGCGCGCTCGGCGAGCTGGCCGTGCGCATCGCCGGCCAGCTGGTCGGCCGTGCCTACCAGGCCGATCCGCAGCTGCTGGCCGAACTGGTCGGCGAAGCCGTGGATGCGGTCGGCGGCGCCGGCCGCGAGGTCGAGGTGCGCCTGCACCCGGACGACATCACCGCGCTGCTGCCGCACCTGGCGCCCAGCAGCACCACCCGCGTGGCCCCGGACATGAGCCTGAGCCGCGGCGACCTGCGCGTGCATGCCGAGAGCGTGCGCGTGGACGGCACCCTGGACGCGCGCCTGCGGGCTGCGCTGGAGACAGTCATGCGTAAATCCGGAGCAGGCCTGTGAGCGCCTTGTTGGGAGCCACCCCGGCCGACTGGCTGGATGCACGCAATCTGCGCCTGGCCACCCGCCTGGGCGGCCTGGGCCTGGACCCGGCCGCGGGCCGCACCCTGATCCGCGAAGGCATCCTGCGCCGCGCGGTCGGCCTGACCCTGGAAGCCACCGGCTGCGAAGCGCCGATGGGCGCCACCTGCAAGGTGGAGGTGGACGGCGGCTGGGTGGATGCGGAAGTGGTCGGCTTTGCCGGCGAACGGACCTACCTGATGCCCAGCGCCGAACTGCACGGCCTGCTGCCGAATGCGCGCGTGGTGCCCTCGCGGCGCCGCGGCGGCGTGGAAGTGGGCGAAGGCCTGCTCGGCCGCGTCATCGACAGCGACGGCACCCCGCTGGACGGCAAGGGCCCGATCCGCGCCGAAGGCAGCATCGGCATGGCCGGCGTGTCGATCAACCCGCTGGCGCGCGAGCCCATCACCACCTCGCTGGACGTGGGCGTACGCGCCATCAACGCCATGCTGCCGATCGGCCGTGGCCAACGCGTGGGCCTGTTCGCCGGCTCCGGCGTCGGTAAATCGACGCTGCTGGGCATGATGACCCGCTTCACCTCGGCCGACGTGATCGTGGTCGGGCTGATCGGCGAACGTGGCCGCGAAGTGCGCGATTTCGTCGAAACCACCCTGGGCGAAGAAGGCCTGCGCCGCGCCGTGGTCGTGGCCGCGCCGGCCGACCGCCCACCGCTGGCACGCCTGCATGGCGCCTACCGCGCCACCGCCATTGCCGAATGGTTCCGCGACCAGGGCCTGAACGTGTTGTTGCTGATGGACTCGCTGACCCGCTTTGCGCAGGCGCAGCGCGAGATCGGCCTGTCGGTCGGCGAGCCGCCGACCACCCGCGGCTACCCGCCGTCGGTGTTCGCCAAATTGCCGGCGCTGGTGGAACGGGCCGGTAACGGCGCCAAGGGCCGCGGCTCGATCACCGCCTTCTACACTGTGCTGACCGAAGGCGACGACCCGCAGGACCCGATCGCCGACGCCGCCCGCGCCATCCTGGACGGCCACATCCTGCTCTCGCGCCGGGTGGCCGACAGCGGCCTGTACCCGGCCATCGACCTGGAATCCTCGGTCAGCCGCGTGGTGCAGGACATCGCCGACGACACCTGGCGCCTGCGTATCCGCAAGCTCAAGCGGCTGCTCTCCGCCTACACCGCCAACCGCGACCTGATCGCCATCGGCGCCTACCAGCGCGGCAGCGACCCGGCCACCGACGAAGCGTTGGCGCGCTGGCCGGAGATCGTCGAATTCCTGGGCCAGGACGTGCACAAGGCCTCGGTCCTGAGCGACAGCCTGTCCGCCCTGCAGCAGCTGGTCGAACCGGAGAACTAATCCATGATGCAGTCCAAACGGATCGACCCATTGCTACGCCGCGCGCAGGAACAGGAAGACAAGGTCGCCCGCGACCTGGCCGAACGCCAGCGCGTGCTGGACACCCACCAGTCGCGCCTGGAAGAACTGCGCCGCTACGCCGAGGAATACGCCAACAGCCACATGGCCGGCACCAGCGCGGTGGCGCTGAGCAACCGCCGCGCGTTCCTGGACCGGCTCGACAGCGCCGTGCTGCAACAGGCCCAGACCGTGGAAAGCAACCGCGCCAAGGTCGAATCCGAACGCACCCGCCTGCTGCTGGCCAGCCGCGAGAAGCAGGTGCTGGAACAGCTGGCGGCCAGTTACCGCGCCCAGGAAAACAAAGTGATCGAACGCCGCGACCAGCGCGAAATGGACGACCTGGGCGCACGCCGCTCGCGCCTGGCGCGGGCCGAAGATACGCACGGAGATGCCGTATGAACCCCCTGTCCACGTTTGCCGCCGGCCTTGGCATGCTTGCCGGCACCGGCAAGAAGTCCAGCTACAGCGATCCGTCGTCCGAGCAGGACCCGGCGCAGGACCAGTTCGCGCGCATGCTCACTCCGGCCAACACGCCCAACCACGCCCCGCCGCAGGCGCCCGAGCGCGTGCCGGCCAAGCCGCCTGCCGCCAAATCCAGCCAATCCGACAAGCACCGCGCCGACGACGAACAGGGCGATGACGCGCCCGACGATGCGACCAAGCGCCCGCGCGCCCAGGACGCCGATGCCAAGCCGGCCCAGCCCGCCAAGGAACCGGCAGCCAAGGACAGCAGTGCCGCCACCGCGACTGGCAAGAGCGCAACTGCCAGCAAGGACAGCAAGGACGCGTCCGCCGATGCAGCCACGCCCACCGAAGCCGGCTGGCCGCCCGCCGGCCTGGGCGGTTTTGGCATGAGCCTGCTGGCCCAGGCGGTACCGGGCGGCGATGTGCTGGCCGCCGCTGCCGCAGCGCTGGCCGCCAGCATGGCCAATGCGGCCGGCGCCACGCCGAGCGCGACTGCAGTGCCGACCGACGCCACCGCACCCACAGCCGGCAATGCCGCAACCGCCACCACGGCCCTGCCCGCCCTGGGTGCGTTCGCGCCGGCTGCCGCCGCAGGCGCCAAGCCAACCTCGACCACTGCGGTCAGCGGCGACGCGCAGACCGCCGCGTTGATGAGCATGGCGGTCAAGGCGTTGGACCCGGCCGACGACACCGCCGCCGTGGACGCACCGGATGCCCAGGCGTTCGTGTTGCCCACCGCCGCGCCCACGCTCACCCGCCTGCAGGACCCGGCGCCGATCTTCAGCGCCTCGCCCACGCCGACCCCGGAAATGGGCAGCGACACCTTCGACGATGCCATCGGCGCGCGCCTGAGCTGGCTGGCCGACCAGAAGATCGGCCACGCCCACATCAAGCTCACCCCCAACGAGATGGGCCCGGTGGAAGTGCGTCTGCACCTGGAAGGCGACAAGGTCAACGCCAGCTTCACCGCCGCCCATGCCGACACCCGCCAGGCGCTGGAGCAGAGCCTGCCGCGGCTGCGCGAAATGCTTGGTCAAAGCGGCTTCCAGCTCGGCCAGGCCGATGTGAGCCAACAACAGCAGAGCCAGTCCGGCAATCGCAATGGCGGCGCCAGCGAGGGCAACGGCCTAACACTGGACGACAGCCCGGCCGTCGGAATTCCGTCGGTCGTGTTACGCCAGCGTGGATTGCTGGACGCCTACGCCTGACCCGGGGCGCCGTGATTGCACCCGGCGCACCTGCCGCGCCCGCTTGTCCACGCCATCCGCCGTCAAGTCCCTTCCCCGCAGCGCAAGGCTTGCGGGGGAGATTTCGCGTTGCTGCGCGCTCGCGCCGGGAAACCGACGCGGTTTTGGCACGCCGATTGCTTCCATTGGGTGAGCATTCCCCTGGAGCAGACTGTGGCAGCCGCAAAGAAAACCGAGAAGACCGAAGAAAAAGACGAGAAGAAGAAGGGCGGCAAGAAGCCCATCCTGCTGATCGCCATCGGTGTGGTGGTGCTCGCGGCCGCTGGCGGTGGCGCCTGGTTCTTTCTTGGCCACAAGGGCGATGAGAAAGGCGGCAAGCACGCCGCCCCCAAGGTCGCCGAAGTGCCAAAGCCGGCACAGTACTTCCCGATGGACCCGGCGATTGTGGTCAATCTGGCCGATCCCGGCGACGGCCCGCAGTATCTTCAGGTCGAAGTGCAACTGGTCACCCGCGAGCCGGAAGAACTCAAACTCATCACCGAGAACGCCCCCGCCATCCGTGCGCACCTGCTGATGCTGCTGTCGCAGGTCAAGGCGACCGACGTGGCCGACCTGGCCGGCAAGCAGAAGCTGCAGAAATCCGCGCTGGCCGAAGCACAGAAGGTCATGACCAGCGAAACCGGCAAGAAATGCATCGAAGAATTGCTGTTCACCAGTTTCGTCACCCAGTAAGGCTGCCCCATGAGCGTGAGTGATCTGCTTTCCCAGGACGAAATCGATGCCCTGCTGCATGGCGTGGATTCGGGCGCGGTCAACACCGAACCGGAGCCGTTGCCTGGCGAAGCCCGCCAGTACGACCTGTCCAGCCAGGACCGCATCATCCGTGGGCGTATGCCGACCCTGGAGATGGTCAACGAGCGTTTTGCACGCTTGTGGCGCATCGGCCTGTTCAACCTGATCCGGCGCTCGGCCGACCTGTCGGTGCGCGGCATCGACCTGGTCAAGTTCAACGAGTACATGCACTCGCTGTATGTGCCAACCAACCTCAACCTGATCCGCTTCAAGCCGCTGCGCGGCACCGGGCTGATCGTGTTCGAGCCCACCCTGGTCTTTACCGTGGTGGACAACTTCTTCGGCGGCGACGGCCGCTTCCACACCCGCATCGAAGGCCGCGAATTCACCGCCACCGAGATGCGCGTGATCCAGCTGATGCTCAAGCAGACTTTCACCGACCTGAAGGAAGCCTGGGCGCCGGTGATGGACGTGGACTTCGAGTACATCAATTCGGAAATCAACCCGCACTTCGCCAACATCGTCACCCCACGCGAGTACGTGGTGGTGTGCCGCTTCCATGTAGAGCTGGAAGGCGGCGGCGGCGAGATCCACATCACCCTGCCGTACTCGATGCTGGAGCCGATCCGCGAACTGCTCGATGCCGGCATCCAGAGCGACCGCAACGACCGCGACGACTCGTGGAACGTGATGCTGCGCGAGCAGCTGGACACCGCCGAAGTGACCCTGTCCAGCGTGCTGGCCAGCAAGCGCATGAGCCTGCGCCAGCTCACCGGCCTGAAGATCGGCGACATCCTGCCGATCGACCTGCCCGCCCAGGTGCCGCTGTGCGTGGAAGAGATCCCGTTATTCACCGGCGAATTCGGCGTCTCCAACGGCAACAACGCCGTCAAGATCACCGCCGTGCGCCCGCCCGGCGTGCAAGCCCCGCGTGCCGTTCCCTCCCAGGACTCCAGCAAATGATCAACTCCGACATCCTCGACGCTTCGCCTGCCACCTTCGACAGCCTGCAGGCCGAGCACGACCAGAATGCCTCCGACCTCAACCTGGACGTGATCCTGGACGTGCCGGTGACGCTGTCGCTGGAAGTGGGCCGCGCGCGCATTCCGATCCGCAACCTGCTGCAGCTCAACCAGGGCTCGGTGGTGGAACTGGAGCGCGGCGCCGGTGAACCGCTGGACGTGTACGTCAACGGCACCCTGATCGCGCACGGCGAAGTGGTGGTCATCAACGACCGTTTCGGTATCCGCCTGACCGACGTGGTCAGCCCCAGCGAGCGGATCCGGAGGCTGCGGTGATCGGCCTGCTGGCCGCTGCCGCGCCTGTCGCGGCCAAGGCCACCCAGGTGGGCGCACAGGCGCCGGCCACGCCCAGCATGTTTGGCGCAGTCTTTGCATTGCTGCTGGTGCTCGCGCTGATCGTCGGCCTGGGCTGGTTGCTCAAGCGCATGCCCGGCAGCGGTTTCCGCAGCAGCGAGGGCCTGCGCCTGGTCACCAGCCTGGCGGTGGGGGCCAAGGAGCGCGTGGTGGTGGTGGAGGTCAATGGCCAGCAGTTGCTGCTGGGCGTGACCGCCTGCGGCATCACCACCTTGCACACCTTGCCCGAACCGCTGCCACCCACGCCAGCCCCCAGCCTGCCCAACCTCAAGCAACTGCCCAATTTCGCCCAGCTGCTCGCCCAGAAGCTGCGCAAGGACCCGTGACATGTTCAGTAGCTGGAATCGCTGGGGGCGCAGCCTCCGCCTGGTGTTGATCCTGCTGGTGATGAGCTGCCCGCCACTGGCCGCCGCCACGCCGGCCGCGCTGCCGTCGATGGCGCAGGCCGCTGCACCGGCTGCCGCTCCCGCGGCCACCCCGGCAGCAGTGCCGCCCGGCTCCAACCAGCTGCCCAACCTGCCGAACGTCAGCGTGGGCCGCATCGGCGACCAGCCGGTCAGCCTGCCGCTGCAGACCCTGCTGCTGATGACGGCGATCACCCTGCTGCCGTCGATGCTGCTGGTGCTGACCGCCTTCACCCGCATCACCATCGTGCTGGGCCTGTTGCGCCAGGCGCTGGGCACCGGCCAGACCCCGTCCAACCAGGTACTGCTGGGCCTGGCAATGTTCCTGACCGCACTGGTGATGATGCCGGTGTGGCAGAAGATGTGGGGTGCCGGCCTGCAGCCCTACCTCAACAACCAGATCGACTTCTCCACCGCCTGGACGCTGACCACCCAGCCGCTGCGCGCCTTCATGCTGGCGCAGATCCGCGAAACCGACCTGATGACCTTCGCCGGGATGGCCGGCGACGGCAAGTACGCCGGCCCGGACGCGGTGCCGTTCCCGGTGCTGGTGGCCTCGTTCGTGACCAGCGAGCTGAAGACCGCCTTCGAAATCGGCTTTCTGATCTTCATCCCGTTCGTGATCATCGACCTGGTGGTCGCCAGCGTGCTGATGTCGATGGGCATGATGATGCTGTCGCCGATGCTGATCTCGGCACCGTTCAAGATCCTGTTGTTCATCCTGGTGGATGGATGGGTATTGGTGGTGGGGACGCTGGCGGCGAGCTTCAACGCGTCGTAGGTGTGGCTGGCGCGCTGGTGCGCGATGGATGTGGCTGGCACTGGTGCTGGTATCCAGCTGAGCTACACGACTACTCGAGTGGTGCCCGTTTCCCGGTTGAGCTCGGCCTGGGGCGCCAACGGGCATCGCCTTGTGAGTTTGGCCCTTCCACCCCTCCTCCCACCTCAGGCCTCCTGCCCTTCGCCTCTCGCCTCTCGCCTCTCGCCTCTCGGTTCACGATCTGCGCTTTTGCTTTGCTTTTGCTTTTGCTTTTGCTTTCAGCTTTTGGCTCGTACAGGCCCCCATACCGCAGCGGCAAGGCCGGCAGATACAACCCGCAGGGCGGCGCGTATGGATGCGCGACGTTTTTGTAAGGGACAGGGACGTCCCTTACAAAAGTTTCTGCCGGACTTGCGGACCCGCAGCGCCGCAGGCGCGGAGGGCGCGAGGACGGGGTGTGCTTTCTTTTGGTTACTTTGGTCAGCCTTCGGCTGCCGTAGAGCGCTTCTTTGCACAAGCAAAGAAAAGTGACTCGCGCCCGACAGGGCGTGAAAGCCGTTGACTTCAATATTTCGCATTAAGGGCACCTCGAATAACCATGCCGGAGCCGATGTAGCGCGTGCATGGAGGTGACGATGCTTTCGAAACATCAGCACTCTGACATGGTTGGCCAAGCTCTCAGCTCGCCGACGCTGCGCGCGAGGCGTTCTTCTGGCCTGCGGCATTCATACCGGCCGCATCCCGGCCTGCTGCAATCGTGCCAGACGCAGCAGGTTATGGCCGGCAACCTTCAATCCGATGACCACCTTCGCACGTGCCAAGCCGAGCGTGCGTAGACACTTGCCACCTTGTTGCGTCAGTCGCGCGAATGCGTGCTCGACAAACACCCGATCTTTCGCGATGCGCTGATTGCGCCGCTGCTGGGCCGAGCTCAATGCGTTGCCGCGTGTACCTTTGTGCTGGATGTCCACACGATATCCCTCTTGCTTCAAGCGGGCTTCACGGTCCCGGTCGGCATAAGCGCTATCGGCACGAAGTATGCGTGCGGTATTACCCGCATCCAGCAACCGCTCGAAGTACCGGCTGTCATGCACGTTCGCGCTGCTGACCTCGTGCACGCGAATGAATCCCCAGCGACGATCGACATTGGCGTGCAACTTGTAACCGTAATAGGAGCTGCCGTGCTTGCTCGTCCAGCGCGCATCCACGTCCTTCTGCGCGCGCTTGGCATCGCTCCAATCCTCCGGGATGTCGTTCTGCTTGATGCGCGCGTTTTCCTCGCGCGTGTTGCGCTGGATCGGCGCACTGACGATGCTGGCATCAATGATCTGCCCGCCACGGGCAATGTAACCGGCGCGCGCCAGTTGTCCGCTGATCGCCGCATCNTGCGCTTGCTGTTGTACTCCGCGTCGCCGAAGGTCAGTTGCATCGTCATCGTCCTGGTGCCTCTGTGCGATTGTCGCAGGATCAGGGGGAGTTGTTCAGAGTTTCCTTAGAGGTTCCCTTAACAAGCAAAGTTAAAAAGCGTTGAGCCAAGGCAAATTCAAGTGCAGAGCTTTCGTCCCCCTTCGGGGGGCGAGTCACTTTCTTTGCTTGTGCAAAGAAAGTAACCAAAGAAACACACCCCGTCCTCGCGCCTTCCGCGCTGCGCGCTCCAGGTCCGCAATCCGGGTAGAAATTTTTGTAAGGGACGTCCCTGTCCCTTACAAAAACATCGCGCATCCTTGCGCGATGCCTACGGGTTGTATCTACCCGGCTTGCCGCTGCGGTATGGGGGCCCGAAAAACCAACAGCAGAGCGACAGCGACACGCTAACAGCAAGGCAAGGCAAGGCAAGGCAAGGCAAGGATGAAACCGAACTAACCAACTACCAAACCGCCAGCCAAGCCTCCAATCCCGAATCCCGAATCCCCCCAATCCCACCCCTTTGGCACCCCACTTGCATCACCACCGCCCATGAGCCCTGAAATCGCCCTGACTGAATTGCGTGGTGGCCTGGTCACCGTCCTGTGGATTGCCGGACCGATGTTGCTGGCGGTGCTGGTGGTGGGTGTGGTGATCGGCGTGGTCCAGGCCGCGACCCAGTTGAACGAACCCACCATCGCCTTCGTCGCCAAGGCGGTCGCACTGACGGCCACCCTGTTCGCGACCGGCAGCATGCTGCTGGGGCATCTGGTGGAGTTCACCATCGCGCTGTTCCAGCGCATTCCGCACCTGATCGGCTAGCGGGCCGGACCGGATGGATGCTGCCACCCAGATGGTGATCGACGGCCAGCGCGCGTTCGCGATGGTCGGGGCGATCATGTGGACGATGCTGCGCACCGGTGCGTTGCTGACCGCGATGCCGCTGATCGGTACCAGGGCGGTGCCCGGGCGGGTGCGGGTGATGCTGGCGGGCACCTTGTCGATGGCGCTGGCGCCGATCCTGCCGCCGGTGCCGGAGTGGGATGGCTTCACCGCCACCGCGGTGCTCAGCATCGCGCGCGAACTGGCGGTCGGTGCCAGCATGGGGTTCATGCTCAAGCTGATCTTCGAAGCCGGCGCACTGGCCGGCGAGCTGGTCTCGCAGTCCACCGGTCTGTCGTTTGCGCAGATGTCCGACCCGATGCGCGGAGTGACCTCGGGCGTGATCGCACAGTGGTTCTATCTCGGTTTTGGCCTGTTGTTCTTCGCCGCCAATGGACACCTGGCAGTCATCGCCTTGCTGGTGGACAGCTACAAGGCCTTGCCGATCGGCACCGCCATCCCCGATGCCAGCGCGTTCGCCGAGGTGGCGCCCACGCTGTTCCTGCAGATCCTGCGCGGCGGGCTGATCCTGGCCCTGCCGATGATGGTGGCGATGCTGGCGGTGAACCTGGCCTTCGGTGCGCTGGCCAAGGCCGCGCCGGCCTTGAACCCGATGCAGTTGGGCCTGCCGCTGACGGTGTTGCTGGGGCTGTTCCTGTTATCCAGCTTCGCCAGCGAGTTCGCCCCGCCGGTGCAGCGCCTGTTCGATACCGCCTTCGATGCTGCAAGAGAGCTGACCGGCTGACGCCCCGCAATCTCAAGTTTCAGGGTGGCTTGCCGTCAACGCTGTAGCCGGTTGAGCCCTTCGATCGTCGTTCACTTCTTCTACGCGGAAACCGATGCCCACCCTGTCTGCGTCGTTCGCTCCAAGCAGCCTGCGCGACAGCCTCCTGTGGCGGTTGGCGGCGCTATGCGTGATCGGCCTGCTGATGCCGCTGTCCGCGCGCGCACAGACCTACAGCTTCCGCGACTATGCGCAGGCCGACGGCTTGCAGGGCATGACCGTCAACAGCCTGCTCGAAGATCGCCAGGGCGTGGTGTGGGTCGGCACCGAGCTAGCGCTGCATCGTTTCGAGCGCGGAAGGTTTACCCCGATTGGTAGGGAAAGCGGGCTGGATGCGCGCTATATCGGCGCACTGGCGCTGGATGCCCAAGGCCGGCTCTGGGTTGCCAGTGCCAACGGCGTGTTCGTCCGCGACGGCACCGGCTTCCGCCAGGTTTTGCACGAGGGCACGCCGATCCGTGCCGACAGCGGCAATGTGCTGGCCCCCTATCAGGACGGCATGGTGGTGGTCAGCGAGAACCAGCTGCTGCGCGTGGCGCCGGTCGCTGCCGGTGCCTGGGCAGTGCAGCCGTTGCCATTGCGCCTGGACGACGGCACCACCCTGCCCGCCGGCAGGGCCGTGCTGGCCGATGCCGACACGCTGTGGATTGGTTGCGGCAAGCGCATCTGTCACCTCCAGGCCGATGGGCGGATCGCCCTGCTGAGCGACACCGACGGCGTGCCGGAATGCCAGTGGCGCGCCATCTTCCGCGATCGTCATGGTGCCCTGTGGCTACGCGGCGGCGGCCTGGTGCTGTCGCGCGAACCCGGTGAACAGACCTTCCGCGACCATCCGCCGCCGGCCAGCACCCGTTTCGATACGCTTTCCGGCGCCACCACGCTGTCCGAGGATGCCGACGGCCGCCTGCTGACCCGCTCTGATCGCGGCATGGTGCGCTGGGAAGGCGACCACTGGCGCTATTTCGGGCACGACCAGGGGTTGTCGATCAGCCCGATGGTGGGTCCGTTGATGATGCAGCGCACCGGGCAGCTATGGATCGGCACGCGCGGCCTTGGCGTCCAGCGTTGGTTGGGCTACGGCACCATCGAACACTGGGACGAAAGCCAGGGCCTGGCCGAAGCGCCGACCTGGGCCATGCAGCGCCTGCCCGACGGAACGCTGCTGGTGGGCGGTGATGCCGGCTCCAACGTGCTGGACCCACGCAGTGGACGTGTGCAGCCATGGACGCTGGCCAGTGGCGAGCCGTTACTGCAGTCGATCTCGATTGCGCTGTCGCCGATCGATGGGGCGGCCTGGGTGGCGCGCTCCTCCGGCGCCCTGGCGCGCCGCGATCCGAGCAGCGGCAAGACCGTGGACATGCTGGAGTTGGGCCTGCCGGTCAACACGTTGCTGTTCGATCCAGCGGGCGTGATGTGGGTGAGCACGCCGCGCGGCCTGTATGCGATTCCGCCACAGCTGCCACTGCGGGCCAGCCGCGAAACGTCAGTGCCGGCCGCCTTCGTGGGCGACATCGATCTGGATCGCCAGGGCCGGCTATGGGCCAGCACACGCGAGGGACTGTATCGCCGGCAGCAGGACGGACGCTGGGCGCAGGTACAGGTACACGGCGCTCTGCCCAGCCACGACTTCTTCTTGCTCGATTTCGCTGCCGATGGCGAGCTGTGGCTGTCGCTACGCGATACCGGGCTTTGGCATGGTCGCGAACAGGCCGACGGCACGGTTGCGCTGAGCGCAGTGGACGACCCGCTGGTCTCGCGGGTGATGCCCTTCATCCTGCGTCACGACAGCAAGGGCCGCCTGTGGCTGGGCAGCAGCCAGGGCCTGGACCTGCTCGACAACGGCCATTGGTCGCGGGTCACCCGCTCCGAGGGCCTGCTCTGGGACGACGTGTCGGCCAATGCCTTCTTCGAAGATGCCGATGGCAGCGTCTGGATCGGCAGCAGCCGCGGGCTTAGCCGTCTGATCGATCCACTACGCGTCTTCGCTGCGCCACCGCTGCGGGTGGAAGTGCTGCGGGCACGCCGCGGCGACCAGATCCTGAACGCTGGTGCGCGCGTGCCGTGGTCGCAGGTGCCGTTGGACGTGGATATCAGCACCCCCGGCGCAGAGGGCGGCCCGGACCGCATCAGCTTTCGCTACCGCGTGGAGGGCCATCAGGCGCGCTGGACCACGACCTCGCTCAGCCACCTCACCTACCCGCTGCTGCCACCCGGCCGCTACGCGCTGGAAGTGCAGGCGGTGGATGCAAGCCAGCGCAGCGTCAGTCCGGTGACCCGGTTCGGCTTCGTGCTGGCTCCGCCGTGGTGGCGCGGCATCCCCGCACTGGTTGCCTACGTGCTGCTGGGCATCGCGGCCGTGGTGCTGTTGCTGCGCTGGCGCACGCGCAAGTTGCTGCGTCGCAAGCGCGAGCTGGAACAGCTGGTGGCCACGCGTACCGCAGAGTTGGAGCAGGACAAGCGCGATCTGGAATCGGCCCGCGCCGCGCTGGCACTCAAGGCCACCCACGACGAACTCACCGGCCTGCTCAACCGCGCAGGCATCCTTGCTGCCCTGCGCGACATGCTGGAGCGCGCCGATGCGACCGCCCGGCCGCTGGCGGTGGTGCTCATCGACCTGGATCATTTCAAGCTGGTCAACGATCAGCACGGCCACCTGGCCGGCGACGCGGTGCTGGCCGGCGTCGGCCGCCGCATGGATACGCTGGTGCGTGGCGAGGACCGTATCGGCCGCTATGGCGGCGAAGAATTGCTGGCCCTGCTGCCCGGGCTGACCCACGAAGCCACCCATCGGCTGGATGCCCTGCATCGCGGCATCTGCGGCGACTACCCCATCGATGGCGGTTGGCTGCATGTCACCTGCTCGATCGGTGTGGCGTGGTTCCAGCCCGGCGAAACGCTCGAACAACTGCTGGCGCGCGCCGATGCGGCGCTGTACCGCGCCAAACGCAGCGGCCGCAACCGCATCGATTACGATGATGGCCAACTGACGGCGGTGGTGATCGCCGACAGCGACGGTTGAGTACAGGCTGCAACGGGCATCAATCATGTCGTTTGATCGCGGTCGCAACCGGTCTACGCAGGATCCGCGCAGCGGTTGCGCTCGCCGATTCACCGCGTCAATCGATTGCCGCATGCAATTAAAGTAAACGGCGAGAACAGCCGCTAGTCGCTATAGCGCGGCCTACGATGGAGCCGCCAATGGCAAGCGTGAGACACCGCGCGAGGTGCGCGGACCACACGCACCGATGCGTGGGAGACAGCAACGCTCGTGGGGTTTGTGCAGCGCCAATGGGGGGCGTCGGGCCGGGGTGCATCGTTTGCTGCGGTGCTGCTGGTGGCGCTGCTGTCGCTGTCGGAGCTGGCAAGCGCGCAAAGCGCCAGCATCCGCCGCTATGCGCACGACCAGGGACTGCTCGGTCTGGCCGGCACCTGTCTGCTGCAGACCCGCAACACCTCGTTGTGGGTGTGCACCGAAAGCGGGCTGTATCGCTATAACGGGCGTCTGTTCCAGCAGGTGGTGCTGGACGGCCTGCGCAACGAACCGATCACCGCGATGAGCGAAGCGCCCGACGGGCGGTTGTGGGTGGCTGGATTCCAGGCGTTGTTCGTGGGCGACGAGCATGGTTTTCGCAAACTGGCGCGCGATGAAGCCGAGCACCTGCAGGAAGGCATGCTGCTGGCCAGCCCGTCCTGGGGCACGGTATTGGCCAACGGCGGCACCCTGGAACGCTTGAGCGAACGCGCCAACGGCCATTGGCACAGCGAGCCGCTGCTGAATACCGCAACCCGGGTCAAGGTGCCGGAGTTGTCCAAGGTGCTCAGCCTGTCGGTGGACGGCGACACGCTGTGGGCAGGCTGTGCGCACAAGCTGTGCGCCATCGATGCGCAACGCAAGGTGCAGGTCTACGGCCCCGAGCAAGGCGTTCCCGAGGATCGCTGGTATAGCGTGCTGCGCGATCACGACGGTGCGCTGTGGGTGCGCGGCGCCGGCACCCTGCTCTATCGCGCGGCCGGGGCCAGCCACTTCAGCGTGCGACCGCTGCCACTGCTCGATGGCACCACCGTCGGGCAACAGGCACCGCTGGTGATGGACCGCGAGGGACGCGTCCTGGTCCGCCGCAACGATGGCCTGGCGCGCTGGGAAAACGGCCACTGGCGCAGCTTCGGCGCAGACAACGGGCTGCCGCCGGGCAGCAGCGATGCGATCGTGGTGGACCGGGAAGGCGATGTCTGGATGACCGTGGATGGCGAAGGCCTGGTGCGCTGGGCCGGCTACGAATGGATCGAGAACTGGGACGCCTCGCAAGGCATGCCGGCTGCGCCAACCTGGTCGATCGCACGCGATGCGCACGATGCGCTGGTGGTGGGCAACGAACACGGTGCCGGGCGCCAGGACACCCCCGGCGGACGCTTCGTGCCGGCCCTGCCGGAGTCGGGCATCCAGATCGTGGGCATGGCGCGCAGCGCCGATGGCAGCCTGTGGGCGATCAACTCCGCCGGGTTCCTGCGCCGCAACTGGCCTGACGGCCGCAGCACCGCAGTAGCCAAGCTGCCCCGCACCGCGCGGCGCCTGCACAGCGATCGCCAGGGCCGGCTCTGGATCCTGACCGTTGGCGGCCTGTTCGTGATCGAGCGGCCGCTTGAAGGCGGCACGCCGCAGCCGGTGGCGGACATGCCCACCGTTGCCTACACCGACATCCAGCAGACCGCCGACGGCACGCTGTGGGTGTCCAGTGCCAATGGCCTGTTCCGGTTGCAGGGCGAGCGCTGGTCCAAGGTGCAGGTGAAGGTCAATGGCGGCGATGCCGACCCGTGGATCGGCAAATTCCACATCAGCGACAGCGGCGAAGTGTGGCTGGCGTTCTATCGGCCCGGCCTGTGGCACGGCATGTTGCTTGCCGATGGCCTGGACCTGCAGGCGATCAGCGACGAAGCATTGCGCGATGTCGGGGTGTATCTGCTGCGCGGCGACAGCGTTGGCCGGATCTGGGTTGGCCACGCCCGCGGCGTGGAGGTCTATAACGGCGAACACTGGGCGCATCTGTCGCAGTCGCAGGGCCTGCTCTGGGACGACGTGTCCGAAGCGGCATTTGCCGAAGACCCGGACGGCTCGGTGTGGATCGGCACCGCGCGCGGGGTCAGCCATCTGCACGACCCCGCGCGCCTGTTCGACCAGCGCCAGCCCAGCGTGCGGATCGACAGCGTCAGCCGCGGCGGCGAACCGATCCGCAGCGGGCAACTGCTGCGCTGGAGCGACAAGCCATTGCATATCGAACTGGCGACGATGGAGGTCTACGACGATCCGAGCAGGCTGACCGTGCGCTATCGCCTGCTCGGCCTGCACGACGAATGGATCCAGAGCGATGACCTGTCGATCGACCAGCCGCCGCTGCCGGCCGGACACTTCCGCCTGCAGGTCCAGGTGCTGGACCGCTACCGGCGCACCGCCTCGCCGGTGGTGGACCTGGCGTTTGCGGTGGCGCCGTTGTGGTGGCGCAGCCCGCCGGCGATTGCGCTGTACCTGCTGATCGGCGGCGGCCTGCTGATCGGGCTGTGGAGCTGGCGCCACCGCCATCTGGTCGCCCGCGAACGCATGCTGGCCGAGCTGGTGGCCGAACGCACCTATCAGCTGGAGCGGGAGAAACGCGACCTGGAAAGCGCACGCGCGGCGCTGGCCCTGAAGGCCAGCCACGACGCGCTGACCGGCCTGCTCAACCGCTCCGGCGTCCTCGAGGCGATGGCCGAGGAACTGCAGACCTGCGCGCACGCCGAACATCCGCTGGCGGTGGTGCTGATCGACCTGGACCACTTCAAGCAGGTCAACGACGAGCACGGCCACCTGGTTGGCGACGCAGTGCTGGCCAAGGTCGGCGCACGGCTCACCGCCTGCCTGCGCGACTCGGACAAGGTGGGCCGCTACGGGGGCGAGGAGCTGCTGTTGCTGCTGCCCGGCATGCACCGGCAAAGCCAGCACCGGCTGCGCGCCATCCACGAAGCGATCAGCCTGCCGCCCTACGACGTCGGCGCCGCGCGTCCGCTGCAGGTGACCTGCTCGATCGGGGTGTCGTGGTTCCGCGTCGGCGACACCGCCGCCACGCTGCTGGCACGCGCGGACGAGGCGCTGTACCGGGCCAAGCGCCACGGCCGCAACCGCATCGAGCCGGAAGAACCTGAAGTTTCCGTGGCCTGATCCACGGCGTTGCGGTAGACGACCTCAAGAACACGCGCGGCGGGTCGCTAGCTGCCGGGTCCGAGCACTTCATCACCCTGGCCCTCGCCCAACGCAACGGCCCAAGCCGCCTGGCCAGCTAGATCGCAGTAGCGGCAATCCACTCCGCGCGCCCAACCAGCGCGCAGCCAACCGCTCTTACGATTCCCAATTCCCAATTCCCAATTCTGGAATGCCACTTGCATCAGCCCAGGCTGATCCCCTACCGGCATCTCCATGTCCGAGTCCGAAGACGGCGGCGAGCGTACAGAGCTTCCCACCGAAAAACGCCTGCGCGAAGCCCGCGAGCAGGGCAACATCCCGCAATCGCGGGAATTGTCCACTGCGGCGGTGTTCGGCGCCGGCGTGTTCGGCCTGATGGCCCTGGCCGGCGGCATTGGCGATGGCGCGGCGGTCTGGATGAAGACCGCGCTCAGCCCGGACCCGAAGATGCGCGAGAACCCGATGGCGCTGTTCGGCCATTTCGGCGACCTGTTGCTGCAGCTGCTGTGGGTGATGGTGCCGCTGATCGGCATCTGCCTGCTGGCTGGGCTGGCCGGGCCACTGCTGATGAGCGGCATGCATTTCTCCGGCAAGGCGCTGATGCCCGACCTCAACAAGCTCAACCCGATGAACGGGGTCAAGCGCATGTGGGGCAGCAATAGTCTGGCCGAGCTGGTCAAATCGGTGCTACGCCTGCTGTTCGTGGGGCTGGCCGCCTGGCTATGCATCTCCAAGGGCCTGCACGGCCTGCGCGCGTTGGTGAACCAGCCGCTGGAACAGGCGGTCGGCAACGGCCTGGACTTCACCAGGAGCCTGCTGTTCTACACCGCCGGCGCGCTGGTGCTGCTGGCCGCCATCGACGCGCCGTACCAGAAGTGGAACTGGATGCGGAAGCTGAAGATGACGCGCGAAGAGATCAAGCGCGAGATGAAGGAAAGCGAGGGCAGCCCGGAAGTGAAGGGCCGCATCCGCCAGATGCAGATGCAGATGTCGCAGCGCCAGATGATGGAAGCGGTACCCAAGGCCGACGTGGTGCTGATGAATCCGACCCACTACGCGGTGGCGCTCAAGTACGAAGGCGGCAAGATGCGTGCCCCGATCGTGGTGGCCAAGGGCGTGGACGAAATGGCCTTCCGCATCCGCGAAGCGGGCGAACAGCACCGGGTGGCCATCGTCACCGCACCGCCTTTGGCACGCGCCTTGTATAGGGAAGCGCAAATCGGCAAGGAAATTCCCGTGAGACTCTATTCGGTCGTGGCCCAGGTGCTCTCCTACGTCTACCAGCTGCGCGGGTGGAACGGCGGCCCGATGCCGGAATTGCCGTCGCTGGACGTGGATGAGTTCGGCAAGGGAGCCAGCGCATGAGCGCCCAACCCGCCCCGATGAACGCCCGCCGCGTGATGGAGTTGCTGCGCAACGGCCTGGGCGCCCCGCTGGCGCTGATGGCCATGCTGGCCATGCTGATGGTCCCGCTGGCCGCGCCGGTGCTGGATGCGCTGTTCACCTTCAACATCGCCATCTCGCTGATGGTGCTGCTGGCGGTGGTGTACGTGCAGCGCCCGCTGGAATTCACCATCTTCCCGATCGTGCTGTTGATGACCACGATGCTGCGGCTGGCGCTGAACGTCGCCTCCAGCCGCGTGATCCTGATCAACGGCCAGGATGGCCACGCCGCGGCCGGCAAGGTGATCGAGGCCTTCGGCCAGTTCGTGATCGGCGGCAACTACGCCGTGGGCATCGTGGTGTTCGCGATCCTGACCATCATCAACTTCGTGGTCATCACCAAGGGGGCCGGGCGCGTGTCGGAAGTGACCGCGCGCTTCATCCTGGACGCCATGCCCGGCAAGCAGATGGCCATCGACGCCGACCTCAACGCCGGTTTGCTGACGCGCGAGGAGGCCAAGGCCCGCCGCGAGGAAGTGCGCGAGGAAGCCGACTTCTACGGTGCAATGGACGGTGCCAACAAGTTCATCCGCGGCGACGCCATCGCCGCCATCCTGATCCTGTTCATCAACCTCATCGGCGGCATGGCGGTGGGCATGCTCCAGCACGGCATGTCGTTCGTGGATGCCGCATCCACCTACACCTTGCTGTCGATCGGCGACGGCCTGGTGGCGCAGCTGCCGGCCTTGCTGGTGTCGTCCTCGGTCGCGCTGCTGGTGACCCGCGCCTCGCGTGCGCAGGACATGCGCGGGGCGATGATCGGCCAGGTGTTCGGCCAGCATCGCGCCCTGGCCGTGGCCGCCTCCATCCTGGGCCTGGTCGGCCTGGTGCCGGGCATGCCCAACGTCGCGTTTTTGACGCTGGGCCTGATCCTGGGCGTGATCGCCTGGAAAATGTACAAGCGCAGCCTGGCCGCGCCGGCCGCCGGCGATGCCGCTGCCGATCCGCAGGCCGCTGCCACCGCCGCCACCGCCCAGGCCAGCGCCGAATTGAGCTGGGACGAACTGCGCCCGATCGACCCGCTGGGCCTGGAAGTGGGCTATCGACTGATCCCGCTGGTGGACAAGCACCAGGGCGGCGAACTGATGGCGCGCATCAAGGGCGTGCGCCGCAAGCTCACCCAGGACATCGGCTTCCTGGTGCCACCGGTGCATATTCGCGACAACCTGGAGCTGTCGGCCAATGCCTACCGCCTGCTGGTGCACGGCGTGCCGGTCGCCACCGCCGAGATCCATCCCGACCGCGAGCTGGCGCTGGACCCGGGCGGTGCGCTCGGCCAGCTGGACGGCATTCCCGGCAAGGACCCGGCGTTCGGCCTGGACGCCACCTGGATCCAGCCGCATCAGCGCGCCTATGCCGAATCGATGGGCTACACCGTGGTCGACCCGGCCACCGTGGTCGCCACCCACCTGTCGCACCTGATCCGCGAACACGCCCCCGAACTGCTCGGCCACGAGGAAGTGCAGCAGCTGCTGGCCACGCTGGGCAAGACCGCGCCGAAGATGGTCGAAGACCTCACCCCCAAGGCATTGCCGCTGTCGGTGGTGGTGCGGGTCCTGCAGAACCTGCTGATCGAGCGCATTCCGGTGCGCCAGCTGCGCAAGATCGTCGAAGCCCTGGTCGAGCATGCCCCGCACAGCCAGGACCCGGCCGCCCTCACTGCCGCGGTGCGCACCTCGCTGGGCCGCTTCATCGTGCAGGAGATCGCCGGCATGTCGGCCGAGCTGCCGGTGTTCACCCTGGCCCCGCAGCTGGAGCGCGTGCTGCAGGAATCCACCCACGGCAACGGCGTGGCGCTGGAACCCGGCCTGGCCGAACGCCTGCACCAGAGCCTGGCCGATTGCGTCGGCAAGCAGGAAGCCCGCAACGAGCCGGCCGTGGTGCTGGTGCCCGGCCAGGTGCGCGCCGCGTTGGCTCGCCTGGTCCGCCACAGCGTGCCCAGCCTGTCGGTGCTGGCCTACAGCGAAGTGCCGGAAGACAAGCGCCTGAAGCTGGTCGGCACCATCAGCTAGGGGCGCAGGACCGGCATCGGCCGTCCCTCCGTTGCACGCGATCCCCGGCATCGGCGACGAGCGCGCACCAGGGCCCGGGAGCATCCTGGCGTCTGCCTGCATGAACTGACGGCACTGTGGCCCCGATTGGTTTCCATGCCGGCTGGACATGGGAACCGGAGCGGCTAACAAGACTGCTGTGCAGCCAGGAGCACGCATGGCCGGTGCCCGGGACCGGCCAGGACCACTTCGACACTCCGTCCTGTCGCCCGCTTTCATGGGGCGACAGGTTGACGCCGTGGCGACGCCAGTTCGCGCCGCTCTCATCTATGATGAGCGGGGCCTGGAAAAGACCGCCTCCCCATCGCTGCCCGTACGCGGGCGCGGGGGCAAATCACACACGGAGATGGAAGCATGAGTAGTAAGGGAAAGGTGGGCATTGCAGCGATCCTGTTGGTCCTTGCAATGGTCGCCGGGTTGTACCTGGCCGGTTACATGACGCTGATGTTGCTGAAGTTGCAGGTGCCATTGAAGGCGACCACCTACCTGGAATACTGGAAGGCGCTGAACCTTCCGCAAGTCCAACCGTATGTCACGCGCATCAAGATCAGCGGCGTTATTGGCTTTGGCCTGCCGTTGATCGTCTGGTTGCTGCTGCTGATTCCCCTGTTGAGAAAAAGACAGCAATCCCTGCACGGCGAGGCGAGCTTTGCCACCGTTGTCGACCTCAAGAAAGCCGGCATGCTGGAGAAGAAGCCGGAAAGCATTCTGGTCGGCAAACTCAATGGCCGTTACATCTACATCAACGGCGCGCTGCACGTGATCGTGGTTGCACCAACGCGCTCCGGCAAGACCACCTCCATTGCGATCCCGGTCTTGCTGACCTACCAGCAATCCATGGTGGTGCTGGACCTCAAGGGGGAGCTGTTCAAGGCGACCAGCGGATACCGCGCCTCGCAGGGCCAGAAAATCTATGTCTGGGCGCCCTACGCCACCGATGGAAAGACCCACCGCTTCAACCCCCTCACCCTGGTCCCGGAGGATCCGCGCGAGCGCATCGCATCCATCCAGACCATGGCGGCCATCCTGTATCCGGACGAGCCCGGCAAAGACGGCTTCTGGGTCACCCAGGCGCGTACGGCTTTCACCGCATTCGCCTCGTATATGTTCGAGAACTGGCACGACATGAGAAGCAGCGGTTTTCCTGGCGTTGAAGACCACAATACCAGCGTGCTGTTCCCCAGCTTCGAACGCATCCTGCGCTTCTCCACCGGTGGTCACGATGGTGAAACCACTGCCGACGTACTGAAAAAAATTCTGACGCACAAGAACTTCACCTACGTCAGCCCACAGACGCGCTCCACCTTCAGTGCGCTGGTCGGATTGGCCGAACAGACCTTCTCTTCGGTCATGGCCACCATGCAGGCCCCGTTGCAGCAGTTCCTGAGCCCGATCCTGGCGGCCGCCACCAATGCCACGGACATCGACGTCACCGCCATCCGCAAGCGGCTTACCACGGTCTACGTCATCATCCCCACCCAGAAGCTGGATGAAAGCAGCAAGCTGCTGAATATCTTTTTCAGCTCGGTCATCGGTAATAACCTCGACAAGCAGCTGAACGAGGATCCCAAGCTGAAGTATCAGATGCTGATGCTGATGGACGAATTCACCGCGATGGGTCGGGTCGATGTGTGGTCAAAGCGCATCTCCATTTCCGCCAGTTACGGCGTGCGCGATCTGTGCATCATCCAGAGCCAGTCGCAGTTGCGTGCCACCTATGGTGCCGACGATGCGCAGAACTTCATCACCAACCATGCCGCCAGCATCGTGTTCACCCCTCGCGAACAGGAAGATGCCAATGCCTATAGCGACATGCTGGGGTATACGACGATCCGCAAGCGGCATCGTTCCACCAGCAAGGGGGGCGGCGGAAGCAACGTGTCGTACAACTACACCGAAGAACGCCGCGCGCTGATGCTCCCGCAGGAAATCAAGGAACTTCCCGGCAATGACGAACTGCTGTTCTTCGAAGGGAGCAAGCCGATCCGCTGCGAGAAGAATTGGTTCTTCAAGGACTCGGTTCTGAAGAAGCGCATCATGGACCCTGTCGCAGTGCAGGCGCTGGCGGTGGATCGGGCGAAAACCAAGGCCGGACACTAACAGCGGACTGCATCGCATCGTTTCCGGACGGCCGTTATGGAGGACGAATCGTAGTTGCGGACAGCGTCTCTATATCGCAGTGCACCCGGCTATCTGCAACCGGTTGGGGCGCCGTATGCTGATCTCATCCCCAGGCGCGGAGAGGCGCCTGGGCAGATGCACTTGAAGGAGTCGGTAAGCACTTTGGAAGACGCAGGCGCTGTCGGCATTGGTGGGCGATCATCGCTCAGCCGAACAGGCCGCTGCAGGCATACCGATGCGCTACCATTTGCATAAAATCCGTTGATCCCAGAACACATCTGCAAAAGGACATGCATATGAGCAAGAAGACAGACTCTCGTTACAGCGCCCTGGCACCGCTCGTGCCCGCGGCGCACACAGCACAGCTGCTGCGCGACCTGCAGATCATCAATGACCGGGTGATGCGTGAGCTTGGGGCACTTCCCCGCAAGGGACTGCCGGTACAGGCCAAACGCAAACCGAAGCCTGCGCCCTGGGTCGCGGCAGCGCACCAACCAACGGCTCAAGACGCAGAGATGCATGATGCACCTCAGCCAGCTATTTCCTGAAGGCAGGGCACTACCGTGTCAAAGCCGCCCCCACACCGGTCGATGACAATGCATCATCGCCCGCCGTTCCGCAGACATTGCGTGAGCTACTGAAAGACTATCCCGAGTTGATTCAGCGCTTGCCGAATCACGCTACGCCGCTCTTGCGCGTTATATCTTGGAGACGCACGCGGCACAGTCGCCGCGCGATGTGCAACTGATCAACGAACGCGCGCAGTGTGTGCTCGGCCCTCTGCCCCGCAATGGGCTGCTGGTGCAGGTCAAGCGCGCCCTTGAGCGCGCGCCGTGGATGCAGCCGGTGCAACAGGCGCCTACACTGGATGACGATGCGCACACTGCGCTGCGCGCGCCCATTGCTGAGAGGAAAGACCCTGCCATGTCGAAGCCCACGCCTCCCTCGATTGAAAACGGCTTGCCTGCACCTCCTGTGCCGCAGAAATTGCGTGAGCTACTGAAAGACTATCCTGAGCTCATAGAGCGGCTTCAGCAGCAGCTAAATTTTGCCGTACAGCGACCTTCAAAGGTAACTCCTCCGTTTGAGTGGGCAATATGGATGTTGGAAGATGAGCTTGACTCATTCATCTCCGAAGCCCGCGAGGAGCTTGAGCACGCAGTTTCTAGTGGCGATGCTGAAAGAATAAAAAGTGCCGAGCAGAAAGATATTTTAATACTTAAGGCCAGCTCAAAATATAAATGGATTTCCGATGATGATTTTGGATCTTACTTCAATTAACTGAGGAAAAACTAACCTGATTAGCCCCATCCCTCAGCCATGGAAGTTGCTTGCCATACGCAAAACGCGTTCTGGGCAAGGTGTGCAGCGCAGCAGCGCCGTCGCCAGCCGCGGCAGCATCTGTTTCAGATCGAATCGGCGGTTGAAGCGATAGGCCGCCTCGGCCAGGTAGCGCCTTGCATACTTGGCCTGGCCCACCGCATGGTAGGTCCCGCTGATGGCGCGTTTGATATTGCCCAGCACCACATTCAACCAACGCGCTCCCTGGACGTCGGTTGCAGCACGACCGCCGCCGGTATCGAGGGTGGTGTGGGCATGCCCGGCCTCCTCCAGACGGCGAAAGCACGCCAGGCCGTCGCTATAGACTTCACACTCCGGTTCCAGACGGCGCGCGATCCAGTCCTTCAGCGAGGCGTTGTCGAAGGCCTTCACCGGCTCGATCACCGCAAAGCTAGGATGTTCATTGTTCTGGTCCACTTGCACCGCGATCACGAACGGCTGTTTGTTCTCCGAGCCTCGTCCGCGCTTGCCTCCGCTGCGTTCGCCGCCAAGGTAGGCGTCGTCGATCTGCACAAACCCCTTGAGTTTTCGTGGCTCTTCGCGCTCGGTCATCGCCTGCATGATCTTGTGCTTCATGCGCCAGGCCGCCTTGTAGGTCACTCCAAGATGCCGCTTCAACTCCAGGGCTGCCAGGTTGGTCTTGCTGGATGTCAGCAGGTACATCGCCTGCATCCACAGGCGCAAAGACAGCTTGCTGGATTGCAACAGCGTGCCGGCACGCAAGGTGGTTTGATGCCGGCACGCCCGGCACTGGTAGTACACCTGATCATCGCGTCGAAAGCGCGAGCGCGCGCGGCCGTCGCACTGCGGGCAGCGAAATCCCTTCGGCCAGCGCCACCGATACAACGCCCGGTAGCACTTGGCTTCGGTTCCGTAGCGATCCATGAACTCGCTCAGCGACAAGCCTGGCTGAAACTGCACGATGTTGATGCCCATCTCCCACCTGCGTTGTATTCACGTGGGACCATTGTCCAACCGACTCGTCGCAAATCCTGCAACTGCCGGCTGAGCGATGGGGCTAATCAGGAAAACTAATGAGCGCTGATCCAGGCAAGATTGACAGTGAGTTACACACTCAAATTTTTTCTGAAAAAATTATCCCTGGAAGCGGCTTAAATGATGCAACGGCTCAACGTGAACCTAAAGCTATTATTTTGGCTGGGCAACCAGGCGCAGGTAAAGGTGGGCTTGCAAGGTTGGCAGCGCTTGAGCTTCAGGGCAATGTTGTGCCGGTTGATCCAGACGAATTGCGAAAATTCCACCCCCAAGTGTCAGATCTGCGCAACGCTCACCCCTACACCTGGTCCGGCTACACCCACCCCGATGCCAGCCAGTGGGCCGACGAGCTGTTGCAGGCCACGGTGGAAGGCAAGAAGAACCTGATCTTCGACACCACGCTCAGCAATGGCCAGTGGAGCTCGGAACTCATCAAGGACCTGCAATCGCGCGGTTACACGGTCGAGGTGCGCGCGGTGGCGGCGCACAAGCTGGTAAGCGAGCATGGTGTCGATGAGCGTTTTTCAACCTCACTGGATCAACGCGGCCACGGCCGCTATGTTCCCGAAGGGGCCCGAGATGCGATCTACGCCAAATTGCCACCAAGCCTGGACATCGTGCACGCGCAGACCTCCGCGCCCATCCGCATCTTCAATCGTCAGGGTGTGGAGCTCTACGACAGCCGCACCGATACACGCCCGCCAGGGCAGGTGCTGGAAGAGGCGCGCAATGCGTGGTTCAAGGATCCAACAGTCACCCAGACGCTGCGCGAGAGCTGGCAACAACAGGCCGATTGGCACCGCGATCTGCCGGCACATGTGCGTGATCTCCCCAACTCCACCCCTGCCGTGCATGTTCGCACTGCCTGAAAAGGCACGCGAGCTGAACTTCACGCCAGTGGCGAAGAGACCAGGCAGGCGCTGGGCAAGGTGCAACCCAGTAATACCTATTGTGCAGCCATCCAGTGAGGCAGATGCGGCGCATCTTTACGCTCGGGATTGGCGGCATGATCCGGCAAGTGGTCAGTGGTCAGTGGTCAGTGGTCACGGATGATCGCCGACGAAGTCGATCGGAACGATCGGCCTATCTGGACGGTGGATCCAGCAAGTCCTAAGCGCAATGCTGCACTGGACCAGCAGGCAACTCAGGTGGTGGACGCTAACATCGCCCGTGGCCCGGCTGCAATTGCGGCAACCTATGAGGCTGCCTATCGGAAAGCGATGTGTCGTACTCTTAGACATAGAAGCGCCACGCATCGATGTTGCCGCAGGAGCTGAAAGCGATGGGTTTTGACAAAAAAGTTCCTGATTAGCCCTGACCATCAGCCGCCTGTCGCAGGATCTGCGCCGCGCTGGGTGGATGCTGCTGTCACCTGAAGCCAACGAGGTGGCGTGATGAGTATCAATGCCGTGCAGTTCCAAGCGGGATTGTCGATGCCTGAGTTCTTCGCGTCCTACGGCACCGAAGCCAAGTGCTATCGCGCGCTTTACAAGTGGCGCTGGCCGCAAGGCTTTCGTTGCCCTGTTTGTGCCGGACGCGTGCGCTCGCGTTTCAAGCGGGGTGCTGCGATCTACTACCAATGCAGCGCGTGCCGGCATCAGACCAGCCTGATTGCAGGCACGATGTTCGAAGGCACCAAGCTGCCGCTGCGCACCTGGATGCTGGCGTTGCACCTGCTGACCTCGACCAAAACCAACATGGCCGCGCTGGAGTTGATGCGGCATCTGGGCGTCAACTACAAGACGGCCTGGCGGATGAAACACAAGATCATGCAGGTTATGGCCGAGCGCGAATCCATGCGGAAACTGGCGGGTTTCGTGCAGATCGACGATGCCTATCTCGGCGGCGAGCGTAACGGTGGCAAGGCCGGACGCGGATCGGAGAACAAACAAGCGTTCCTGATTGCGGTGCAGACCGATGCCACCTTCACCGCGCCGCGCTTTGTGGTGATCGAGCCGGTGCGCAGCTTCGACAACACCTCGCTGCAGGACTGGATTGCCCGTCGCTTGGCGCCCGAATGCGAGGTCTACACCGATGGGCTGGCCTGCTTCCGCCGGCTAGAAGACGCCGGCCACGCGCACACCACGCTGGACACTGGCGGTGGTCGTGCCGCGACCGAAACGGCCGGTGCACGTTGGCTCAACGTGGTGCTGGGCAATCTCAAACGCGCCATCAGTGGCGTGTATCACGCCATCGCGCAAGGCAAATACGCAAGGCGTTACCTGGGAGAAGCGGCCTATCGTTTTAATCGTCGATTCCGCTTGCGCGAGATGCTGCCACGACTTGCCACGGCCATGATGCAATCCACACCATGCCCAGAGCCGGTTTTACGTGCAGCGAGCAATTTTCATGGCTGAGAGTCGGGGCTAATCAGGAAAAAGTTTCTCTATGAAGGCGTCCCAAGCCCGGCGCTCTGTGAAAGGATCATTCTTACGAAGACTTGCTTTACTAAAATACTTCCTGCCGAAAGCTAAAATCAAGAAGCTGTCTTCCACCCTTCCAAGCTGATGAAATTAACTCTTGACGAAAAGCTCCAAGCCATTTCCGGGAAATTAAAATGCCATTCGTGAATGAATTTATTCCTGAGCCGGATGTTGTTAAATACAACCTGGAAGCGATCGACAGAGATTTCGTGATCGGTGGTACTAATGCAAGAGACTGGACAATTGATCGTGATCGCAACGTGTATTTGCGCAATGTCGCAAATGGTGGCGGCACCGAGATTGAAGTCAGAAACCAGACAAAGTTCTCCTTCTATTGGCATGGCGAGCTCCTGACGCTTAGATTGGATTTGGTCGACGGCGGGGGCGCGCGAGGTCAGTCCGGCTGGTCCCATTGGAGACTGATGTGGATCAATGGGGGAGATGGACTGCCTGAGCATCTCAAAGCTGACAAGGAACAATTCTTAGCTGACCTTAAAGAAGCCTTGCTCGCATATAAGGATTTTGGCGTCCATTCAAGGAACACGGATTACCACATCGTTCTTGAAGTCGATGATAATTTTTCAAAAATACAAATCAGTTATAAGATAGGGGTGTCACCATGGCATTCGTAAGCGAGTTCATTTCCCCAGATGATGTTGCTAGATACGACATTTTGTCGATTGATCGCAAATTTCGGATTGGAGCAACCAATTCCAGAGACTGGGTCGTTGATCGTGATCGTGAAATCTATTTGCGAAACGTGGCGCATGGCGGGGGAGTGAACCTGAAATCCGCAATCAAACACAGTGGACATTTTATTGGCGTGGTGAATTACTGACGTTGCGACTTGATATGCTTGAAAGTGGAGGAAAAATAAAAGGAGCGGGCTGGTCTCGTTGGATGTTAATTTGGATCAATGGCGGGAAAGGCCTCCCAGTCCATCTCAAGTCAGAAGCACCGCAATTTGTTGAAGATTTGGGCGTGGCGCTGACAGCACATAAAGGATTTGGAGGAGTTCACTCAAAGTATACCGACTACCAAGCCACCATTGAGATATCGGAAGGCTGTGTGATATGAAAAATGCATCCTGATTAGCCCTGACCATCAGCCGCCTGTCGCAGGATCTGCGCCGCGCTGGGTGGATGCTGCTGTCACCTGAAGCCAACGAGGTGGCGTGA
>NZ_CM002139.1:2409291-2422320 GCF_000454545.1 Xanthomonas cassavae CFBP 4642 | reverse complement strand
TGTACTCCGCGTCGCCGAAGGTCAGTTGCATCGTCATCGTCCTGGTGCCTCTGTGCGATTGTCGCAGGATCAGGGGGAGTTGTTCAGAGTTTCCGTAGGTGAAGTTCATGCCATCGTGGGCGACGCTCAGCCAAGCCGCGTCTTTGGCGAAATTGAAGTGCCTCGCATTCTTGCCAATCCAAACGTCACCTCGATTGAGGGGCTTCCGCGTGAAGCGCTAGTCGGTGTGAAAGATCGGCTCGGTCAGCAGGCAGCTTTTGAGTTGATTGTTGCGCGTGCGCGTGAACACGAGGGCATGCTGCGCATCCCGGCCAGTGATGATGCGCTCCGCGAGAACAAAGTTCTGAGGCTCGACAACAGAGAGTATTTTCGTGGAACGGCCATTGAGGGAACGTCGAAGGCGTTAGACCAGAGCACGCTTCCGCTCAGTGAGCGCATGAATCCGCCAACCGAGCATGCCCAGGCGGGTCAGGCGCGCTGGGATGAGTGGCAGGGACGCAACATCCAAACCACGCCAGAACCTGAAATCCCAGGCTTGGGCCGCGCAGGGATGACGGCAGGGCTTGCGGGTCTGGGCGTCGCCGCGACCGCCTACGATGCGTCGCAAACCGAAGAGCGTGTTGCCACGCTGTTGGCACAGGACAACCTCACCGCTGCGCGCTCGGAAGCGCTGCACTTTGCTGCCCGAGGCGCGGGCGGCTGGGCCGGAGGTGCCGCCACCGCTGCCGTTGTTGGCACCACCGGTGCCGGCCCTGTCGCGCTGGTCATGGCCGACGCATACCTGTTCAGCACGGCGGCCGACAAGGCCGCGACGCTCTGGGACAACCGCCAGATCTATACGCAGACCGACACGCAGGGCGTGAGCTGGGAGTTCAACGGCAGCCAGTGGCTGCGCCAAGAAAAGGCCGACCTGCAAGACGACGGCGTGGGTACGCCGCAGAAGCAGGGCATGTTCGCGCTGCCCGAGAAAGCGCGCGAGCTGAACTACCACGCCAGCAGCGAAGCGACCGAGCAGGCGCTGGGCAAGGTGCAATCCACTAGTCCCTATGTGCAGCCGTCCGGCCAGGCAGACGTCGCGCACCTGTACCAGCGCGATTGGAGGCGTGATGCCACCAACGGACAATGGTCGCGGATGGTGGCCGACGAGGTCGATCGGAATGACCGGCCGGTCTGGAATGTCGATCCGGCCAGCCCCGAACGTGCCATCCAACTGGATCAGCAGGCGGCCCAGGTGATCGATGCCAACATTGCCCGTGGCCCGGCCGCAATTGCGGCAACCTATCAAGCTGCCTATCGGCGCAACGGTTGGGATGCGTTCGGCCCGATGCCGGTCTCCGTGCAGACGGCGCTGAGCGCGGACGCACTGGAAGCCTCCGACGGCAAGTACTACACGCGCGACACGCGAGGCCAATGGCGCAATGGCGATGACGTGGCCCAAGGCAACGTCCTGGCAGAACTCGACGCCACCCGCCAGCAGTTGCAGCCAGCCCTGGACCAGCACGCACGGGCAATGGAGCAGATGCCGCAACGGCGGTCTCCAACGCCGCAGCAGCAGGACCAGGTCAACCTGCAGGCGACCTATGCAGCCTACGGGGTTGCGCCCAATGCCACGACGACCGACGCCGTCCAGCAGGCGCTGCAGCACACGCGTGAGGCAAACGGAATCGACGCATCCATCACGTCGCTGGCTCTGGAGCGCGATCGGTCCGGCCACTACTCGGTGGACAGCCCGATACAGCATCTGCGCCGCGATGCCGATGGCGTGGTGCGGGTCGCCGCGACCACCAGCACCGAGGAGATCCGCAGTGCGGTAGAGCAGATCCAGGCAGATTCCCTGAAGCCGGCCAACGCGCGCGATGCGCTACCGGAACACGCCGCACCCGACCAAGCCCCATCACCAGGGGCGACGCTACGCCCGGGCGACCACGGCACCGAGGTACAGGCGCTGCAGGCCAGCCTGATCCAGCTGGGTATCAACGAGCGGATCAAGACACCGGTGGAGATCAACGGCACCTACGATCAGCCCACCCAGCGCGGTGTGCAGGCCTTCCAGTTGATGCAGGGCATGGATGAGGTCACCGGCATCGCCGACCGCCATACTCTTGCAACGGTGCAGCAGCAAGCCAGCGCAGCCATTGCCCAGCGCGACACGCCACAACACGCAGGCCCGGTGTCGCAGCACGCAGGCCCGGTGTCGCAGGAGGCGCCACGCAGCGTGATGGTCATGCCCGCTACCGCACCGCTCGCCGCCACGCCTGAACGCAGCCCACCCGATCTACCTGCACAGCAGCAACACGCGCTGCTGGAACAACAACGCCAATGGCAGTTGCAGCAGGACCAACAGCTGCAGCAGGAGCGCGGGCGGCCGGCCGAGCGGGAAACCCAGGACACGCAGCGCGACGAGGCATCGCTGCCAGGCGCCATCGACAGCCCGGCGCAGACGCAGTCCTCGGCCACACCGCGCGCCTTCAGCGACCCGGCGCACCCCGGCCATCCCCTGTATGTGGACGTGAAAGACCGGTTGGAGGCGAAGGGCACGCCGCTACCGGAGGATCGCTTGACCCAGCTCACGGCGGCCCTGTACATGGAAGGCTTCAAGCCCGGCTGGGATGGGCGGGTGGATGTGGTCAACGAGCGGTTCTATGCGCAGAACTACGACGACATCACCAAGCGCTTCGCCACATCCATCGCCGAGCCGGCACCGTCGATCGAGGCATCGATGCAACAGGTGCAGGCCCATACGCTGAAAACAGCACGGCAGCAGCAGGCGATGACGCAAGCCAAACAGGAGCAGCCGACGCCGCCGGGGCCGGTCATCGGGTAATCAGCGAATAACAAATCCACTCAGGCGTTGAAACGAACCCCGCAGACAGCAAGCGGTCGAAGAGGTGCAACGGCACAGTGGACTCTCGCTCGACATGATCGCTGCGTACGGCACTGCTGCAGGGCCAGGACACGACGCGATCGGAAGCTCAATCGGCACTGCTAGCGAGCTGGTCCTTTCGTTCACTGCCCGGAACGCGGCGATACGGACGACATTCCCAGGCAATGGATGTCGCGCTGCAGATGCTGATCGTCATGCCCCCGGATCCCGAATTGTGCCGGGCACCTCGCAACGCCATGTCGCACGCCACGCGGACTCGCAGTGCGACGAGGCGGCACCGTTGGAAGGCCAGAACGACCGCGACACCATCGATTTTCTGCCGACCAGGTAGAACCCTACCTGCCTGCACGCCACCGACCTGAACTGTTGCGATACCACTCCGTTTGGGGCGTGTCATGCACCTCAGGCTGCGACCAGACCTGCGTGACAGGCTGACGGCGGGTGGCCGGTCTCCCGGCAGGCCTACCGGATAACCCATCGATTGCCACGCCAGTGGCCCCTATACGGCCAACTGTCACGCCGGCTGCGCTCGATACACGGCGCTCAGTCCTGCCTGACACGGGCTGTCTGCAGGCAGGTGAAGCCTCGCCAGCCACCTGCGCACGTGCCTGTCACCTGCCCCAGCTGCTGCCGGAAGTCCTGGCCAAGTCCCCCAAGGTGCGGCTGGTGATGGCTGCCACAGACCACACCCAGGCAGATGCTCTCCAACCGCGTGTGATCCGGCGCCGCTCTTGCATTGACTGCCGAGCCCTTCGATGGCCGGGCCGTGAGATCCGATGGCTGGGCAGTTCAGCAAGCCGAAGCGGGCCAGGTGTCAGAAAACCGCCACCCACTCCATCCGGTACTGCGTTTGCAGCACCGACCCGCAGGCGCGATGTCGGCGTGTGCCGGAAACCCAACGCCGCGTTTTGGCACACCGCATGCATTAGCTCTGGCGAGACCGCAGCCAGCACCACCGCTGCGGGGCGGACGGCAGGACTTGGAACTACGACCGGGACAGGCAACTCATGACGCTGGCAACACACCCACATTCATCGCGCACCCGTCCGGCGTCCGGCGGGTCCTGTTCCTGGAGGCACGTGGCATGAAGATCAAACGCTTTGTCGCCCCGGATATGCGCACCGCATTCCGCATGGTGCGTGAGGAACACGGCCCGGATGCCGTGATCCTGTCCAACCGGCGTACCGCCGAAGGCATCGAGATCGTCGCCGCCAGCAACTACGACGAAGAGCTGGTGCAGCGCGCCCTGGAAACCGCCCGCGAGACGCCGGCCCCCAGCGCCGCGCCGGCCCAGCAGGCTCCCGTGCAGCAGGCCCCGGCCCAGCCGGCGCAGGTTGCCGCCCGCCCCGCCGCGCCGGTCCACGCTCCGCTGAAGCCGGCCGCGGAGACCATGAGCCACCGCCAGCGCGTGGCCAGCGCCGCCGAAGACATGATTGCCGCCATGGCCCTGCGCCAGCCGGCCAGCGTGCCGCGCCAGGCGCCGGTCGCCACCCCGATCCGCAGCGCCGCGCCGATGCCGGCCGTGCAGGACCTGCCCGCGCCGGTCGTGCAGCGCCAGGAACACGCGCTGTCGGCGGTGCCGGAACAGCTGTTCGCCGACTTTTTGACCACCGCTCCGGTGCAGCGCCCGGCCGTGCAGGCCGCCCCGGTCCAGGCACCGACTCCGGTCATGGCCGCCACGGTTGCCGCCCCCGCCTATGCCGCCCAGGACCAGGACGACGACGCCTTCGCCGACGAGGCCGACTTCGATCTGGACGACGCGCTGCCGCAGATCCTGCCGCCGGCCGCGCTGCCGCCGATCGTGGTCGCCCCGCCCGCCCCCGCTGCGCTGGCCGCAGTGCCGGTGGCTGCCGCGCCGATCCCGCAGAACGACGAAGAACTCAAGCAGCTGCGCGGCGAGCTGGCGCTGATGCGGCAGATGATCGAGCGCGAAATGAACCGCCTGACCGACGAGCGCCTGCGTGGCTCGCCGGTGCGCGCGCAGGCCCTGGAGCTGATGGACGACTACGGCTTCGACGCCGGCCTGATCCGCGACGTGGCACTGCAGATTCCGGCCGATACCGAATTGCACCGCGGCCGCGGGCTGATGCTGGGCCTGCTGTCCAAGCGCCTGCCGGTGGCCCCGGTCGACCCGCTGGAACGCGGCGGCGTGATCGCCTTGGTCGGCCCGACCGGCGCCGGCAAGACCACCACCATCGCCAAGCTCGCCCAGCGCTTCGCCGCCCAGCACGCCCCGCGCGACGTGGCCCTGGTCACCACCGACACCCAGCGCGTCGGCGGCCGCGAGCAGCTGCACAGCTACGGCCGTCAGCTCGGCATCGCCGTGCACGAGGCCGACAGCGCCGAGAGCCTGCTGGAACTGCTCGAGCGCCTGCGCGACTACAAGCTGGTGCTGATCGACACCGCCGGCATGGGCCAGCGCGACCGCGCCCTGGCCGCCCAGCTGAACTGGCTGCGCGCCGCGCACCAGGTCACCTCGCTGCTGGTGCTGCCTGCCAACGCGCACTTTTCCGACCTCGACGAGGTCGTGCGCCGCTTCGCCCACGCCAAGCCCCAGGGCGTGGTGCTGACCAAACTTGACGAGACCGGCCGCTTCGGTAGTGCGCTGTCGGTCGTCGTCGATCACCAAATGCCCATCACCTGGGTGACTGACGGACAGCGGGTCCCCGACGACCTGCACCGCGCCAATGCCGCCAGTCTCGTTCTTCGCCTTGAAGATTTGCGGCGCGCTGCCGATAAGCCCTGTACTCCGGAGCACAACCATGCAGTCGCGTGAATACGCCAAGCTGACCAACGCCTTCCCCCTGTCGGCGACCCGTCCCGAGCCCCTGGGCCCGGTGCGCACCATTGCCGTGACCGGTGGCAAGGGCGGCGTGGGAAAAACCAACATCTCCGCCAACCTGGCCGTGGCGCTTGCCGACATGGGCAAACGCACGCTGCTGCTGGACGCCGACCTTGGCCTGGCCAACCTGGATGTGGTCCTGGGGCTGGCGCCCAAGTACACCCTGGCCGACCTGATCGCCGGCCGTTGCACGCTGGATGAGGTCATCATCGAAGGCCCCGGCGGCGTGCTGGTGGTGCCGGCCGCCTCCGGTCGCCGCCACATGGCCGAACTGGCCCCGGCCCAGCATATCGGCCTGGTCAACGTGTTCTCCGAACTGGAACGCGACCTGGACGTGATGGTCATCGACACCGCCGCCGGCATCACAGACAGCGTGCTGACCTTCTGCCAGGCCGCCCAGGACACCGTGGTGGTGGTCTGCGACGAGCCGGCCTCGATCACCGACGCCTACGCGCTGATCAAGGTGCTCTCGCGCGAACGCGGCGTGGACCGCCTGCAGATCATCGCCAACATGGTGCGCGACCCCAACGAGGGCCGCCTGCTGTACGACAAGCTCTCGCGCGTGTGCGAAAAGTTCCTGGGCGATGTCTCGCTGAACTACCTCGGCCATGTGCCGCAGGACGACTGGCTGCGCCTGTCGGTGCAGCGCCAGCAACCCGTCATCAAGGCCTACCCCGCCAGTCCGTCGGCGCAGGCCATCGCAGAAATCGCACGCCGTACCTCGCGCTGGCAGGCTCCCACCGTGCCGCGCGGCAACGTCGAGTTCTTTGTCGAACGCATCATCCAACGGGGAGTGGCCGCATGAGCACCGCCACCGCAACGAGCGCCACCGCGCAGTACCGTGCCGTGCAACGCAACAACGCCAACGACGTGGTGACCCAGCACGCCGACCTGGTGCGCCGCATCGCCCACCATCTGGCCGCCCGCCTGCCGGCGAGCGTGGAAGTGGACGACCTGATCCAGGCCGGCATGATCGGCCTGATCGAAGCCTCGCGCAGCTACGACTCCGAACAGGGCGCCTCGTTCGAGACCTATGCCTCGATCCGCATCCGCGGCTCGATGATCGACGAGATCCGCCGTGGCGACTGGGTGCCGCGCTCGGTACACCGCCGCGCCCGCGACGCCGCTGCCGCGGTGCGCAAGATCGAGCAGAACACCGGCCGCGCCGCCGCCGCCACCGAAGTGGCCGCCGCGATGGACATGCCGCTGCCCGACTACCTGCGCCTGATGGAAGACGCCGCACGCGGCCAGGTGCTGAGCCTGGAATCGCGCATCGAAGATCACGGCGAACTGGACACCACCGCCAAAGGTGGGCCCAACCCGCAGCAGATGATGGAGCGTGGCGAATTCGGCCGCGAGCTGGGCAAGGCCATCGGCCAGCTGCCCGAGCGCGAGCAGCTGGTGCTGTCGCTGTACTACGAACAGGAATTGAACCTGAAGGAAATCGGCGCCGTGCTCGGTGTCAGCGAATCGCGCGTCTGCCAGATCCATGGCCAGGCGGTGGTGCGTCTGCGCGGCCGCCTCAAGGTCTTCGAACTGGCCGATGCCGGTGTCGAAAATGATGACTGATTTTTTCGCATAATTTTTAGAGTTAGGAGCTTGATGTGAACAAGAACATGCGGATCCTGATCGTGGACGACTTCTCGACGATGCGACGTATCGTCAAGAATCTGTTGGGCGATCTTGGCTTCACCAATACCGCAGAGGCCGAAGACGGCAACAGCGCGCTGGCTGCGCTGCGCGCGGGCCCGTTCGATTTCGTGGTGACGGACTGGAACATGCCCGGCATGACCGGCATCGACCTGCTGCGCAACATCCGCGCCGACGCCAAGCTCAAGCACCTGCCGGTGATGATGGTGACCGCTGAAGCCAAGCGCGAGCAGATCATCGAAGCCGCGCAGTGCGGCGTGAACGGCTACATCATCAAGCCGTTCACCGCGCAGACACTGGAAGAGAAGCTGGGCAAGGTGTTCGAACGTCTGGCGGCGACCGCCTGATGAACGCCACCGTGGAAGCCGATGCCGAACGTGCCGCCCTGATCGAGCGCCTGCAGCACGCGCTCGATGCACTGGAAAGCGGTGACCAGGTCGCCTGGCGTCGCGAGGTCGATCACCTCGCCGCCCTGCGCACACGCCCGATGATGCAGAGCCTGAGCCGGCTCGCCCGCGAACTCGGGCAGGCCCTGGGCGAATTGCCCACCGTGCCCGAAGAAGCCGGCGAACTGGACGATGCCTGCTCGCGCCTGGACCACGTGGTGGAAATGACCGAAAAGGCCAGCCATCGCACGCTGGATCTGGTCGAGGAGTGCCGCGTGCTGGCCAACCAGCTGCGCGACGGTGGACTCAATGAAGACCAGGGCGCGCTGCTGGAAAAGATGCGCCACAACCTCACCGAGCTGTCGCTGGCGCAGAGCTACCAGGACCTCAGCGGGCAGATCATCCGCCGCGTGGCCGGGATCGTGCGGCGCGTGCATGAAGGCTTCGGTGCGCTCGGCCTGCCGCCGAAGAACACCGAGCCGAAGAAAGACGACGGCGGTCTGGCCGGTCCTGCAATCAAGGGCCTGGACCGTCACGCGGTGTCGCAGGACGACGCCGACGATTTGCTGTCCGGATTGGGGTTGTAACCATGAGTGCTGTTCCAGACGATATTGCGGCCGATTTCATCGTCGAGGCCCAGGAAATCCTGGACCGCCTCGGCGAACAGCTGGTGTCGCTGGAACAGGCGCCAGACGAAGCCGACCAGCTCAACGCGGTGTTCCGCGGCTTCCACACGCTCAAGGGCGGCGCCGGCTTCCTGGCGATAAAACCCATGGTGGAGCTGTGCCACGCCGCCGAGGAAACCCTGGGCATGGCGCGCTCCGGCCAGGCGGTGTTGCAGGCGCATCACTTCGATGCCGCGCAGCAGTCGCTGGATTATCTGCAGGCCATGCTGGATGCGATGGGCTCGGGCGAAACCGTGCCGCATGCGCCGGCCTCGCTGATTGCGCAGTTCGATGCCAAGAGCGGCCCGCCGGCGGTCAAGGCCGCGCCCAAGGCCGCTGCCGCTGCACCCGCACACGATGACGCACACGGCGCTGCTGCGCCGGGCGCCAAGGCCGCGCCCAAGGCGGCGGCCAAGGCGGCCGACGCCGAGCAGACCGTGCGCGTGGACACCAAGCGCCTGGACGCCATCGTCAACCTGATCGGCGAACTGGTGTTGTCGCGCAACCGCCTCAAGACCCTGCGCACCCGGCTGCGCGACGAAGAACTCGACCGCGCGGTCAGCACCCTGGACATCGCCACCGCGCGCCTGCAGACCGCGGTGATGCGCACCCGCATGCAACCGGTGAGCAAGGTATTCGCACGCTTCCCCAAGGTGGCCCGCGATGTCGCGCGCACGCTGTCCAAGGAAGTGGAACTGGAACTGATCGGCGCCGAGACGGAACTGGACCGCAACCTGGTCGAGGCCCTGGCCGACCCGCTGGTGCACCTGGTGCGCAACGCGATCGACCACGGCATCGAATCGCCGGCCCTGCGCGAAGCCACCGGCAAGCCGCGCAGCGGCCATGTGCGTCTGTCTGCGCAGCAGGAAGGCGACTACGTCAGCATCGAGATCCAGGATGACGGCGCCGGCATCGACCCGGAACGCCTGCGCGAAATCGCCCGCAACAAGGGCCTGATCGATGCCGAAGCCGCCGCCCGCCTGAGCACCGACGAGTGCCTGCATCTGATCTTCATGCCGGGCTTTTCCACCAAGGCCGAGGTCACCGACATCTCCGGCCGCGGCGTGGGCATGGACGTGGTGCAATCGCGCATCCGCGAACTCAGCGGGCAGATCCAGATCCAGTCCGAACTGGGCCGCGGCAGCCGCTTCATGATCCGCGTGCCGTTGACCCTGGCGATCCTGCCCACGCTGCTGGTGCAGGCCGGCGAAGCGGTCTACGCCTTGCCGCTGGCCCGCGTGGTCGAAGTGCTGCACGCCCCGCAGACCTCGTTGGGCTGGTTCGACGGCCGCGCCGTGCTGGACCGCCGCTCGCATACCCTGCCGCTGATCGACCTGCGCCGCTGGCTGGGCGTGCCTGCCGAGCAACCGCCGCTATTGACGGTGGTGCTGCTGCAGGCCGGCGAAACCCGCTTCGGCCTGGTGGTGGACCAGGTGCGCGGCCGCGAGGAAGTGGTGATCAAGCCCCTGCCCCGCGCCCTGCGCGGCCTGCCCGGCTACGCCGGCGCCACCCTGATCGGCGACGGCCGCATGGCGCTGATCCTGGATGTGGATGGGCTGCGTTCCAGCGATCATTGAGGTTCGGGATTCGGGATTCGGGATTCGGGATTCGGGATTCGGGAATCGGGAATCGGGAATCGGGAATCGTCAAGACGATCCTGGTTGCCTGATCTAACGACAACGGCCGCGTATTGCGGCCGTTGTCGTGTCACTACCAGCATCGCTGCCGATCTATGTCGCTACGCGCGCAGGCATGGGCGCGATGATTTGGCGACGGCCAGGCTGCCGTGGAAATGAACCTGGAACCGTTATTTCCCGTTGTGCGCTGGTGTGGTTGCGACGCTAGTGGCATCCGGCACCGAGGTCAATCGCAAGGGGTCTGGCGGCCGCACCATCATCGCCGCACACTGCGCGCCCTGGCCGGCACCTCCGCTGGCGGCAACACCTCCATCAGCAGCTGCCCTTCGCTGGCGGTGATGCGCAGCTTGGTGCCGATGGCAAAGCCCAGTTGTTCCAGCCATAGGCCGCTGAGGCGGACGTGGGGCACGTGCTGGTCGCCGGCGTGGTCGTGGGCACCGGGGTAATGGGTGTAGCTGACGGTGCATTGGCGTGGGCGCCGGGCGCGGCGGGGTGCGCGCAGCGTGCCGGGGCCTTGCGGCGAGGCGTCCGGGTCGGGTGGCAGCATCGGTGGCAGCTTGGTGCGGTCGGGTTCCACAACGACCCACTGCACCCGCTTGGGCGGCGCGGGGCGCGTACGTGTGCGGGTGGGCCGTGCGCTGGCAGATGCCGTGGGTGGGCGACGGCGTGTCATGGCGCCTCCGGGTGATGGCGGGTGATGGTTGCAGCGACGTACTGCTGCAATGGCACAGCCCTGCGTGCCGACAGGCGGCGCGAGGTGTACGGCAATACACCGAGCTGGCGACTCAGCGGATGCGCAGTATGGTCACTCGCCTGCTCAATACCTGTGCGTGCGTCGAGCCTGCGCAGCACATCGCCCATATCAAACCGCAGGCGGTGAGCGGAAGCTGGCCACAGATCAACCGGCACAGATGCCGGCATGGATGGTGCGGTAGACATGGCAACGCCCTCCTGGAACAACCCAAGAACCGCCGCCAACGGCGACGGGATGTCGGGAGGTTCGAAACCGCTAGTAGCCGGCGGGCGTATTCCCCTTGCGGGTGTTGTATTAGCCGCCCTCCCGACGCAGGCATTGCGTCGGCTTGTACCTGCGGGATGCAGGCACAAAAAACCCACCGGTTTGACGGAGGTGGGTACCGCTACTAGAGGAGTTTCGACGCTCCTTGAGCCTAGATTGCAAGTACACGGTCTGGCGTGTCAATACACGCCGGAGGGTCTCGCGCGGCTGTGTGCGCCGCTGGCGCAGTTCCATACGGGCCACGCAAGCCGAGCGCCGTCGCCTGATAAGTGCACCTGACCCCATCACGGTCTTCTAAAATAGTCCTCGCACCAACCGATATCCTCTACATCCTCGTGCCAACTAGGCCTCATCGGAAGAAAATAATGGATTGGCTTGACTTCCTAACTCGTGAAATCGCCCCCTATTCGGTCATTGGCATCTGCATCGCGGCAGGAATTACCTGCTGGCGAGCCGGATCTTTTCACCCTATCAACTCTCGGCTACTGAGATTTTTTATCAGTCGAGATGATGTCGAAGATCCTGTCATCAGAAAAAGTCTGGCCGATCAGGCAGCATTGATCAGTTTTCGCATGACCCACGGCGTTCGAACCAGAACACTCTCTGATGCAAAGAAGTTGGCCGAGTTTGCGAACGTCAAAAACATCTCGCTCGATTTAATAGGAAGAGCCGGATGGGTTTTTGATTTGAAAAATCTTGAAATCATCCCGAAGCGGCTGCCTCGAAAATATTGGTTCACTCTTCCGATTTTAATATTCCTAATTTTCATTCCAGCCGGACTACTTTCACTCGGATTGACCACAAATAGCAGTCTTTTGGCAACACTTAAAAAAACACACACTGATCTATGGCTTTCGGATAGTGACGCAACACTGGTGCGCCCGTTTTTCGGCGATCGGGTCACGATTACCAAGTCGGACTGCTCCAAAAAGACCGAGCTGTGGGTCACCCCAGAGGGCTTCAAACTAGAAGATCGATCCATTCTCTGTGGAATATGGAACGATTCAGAGATAAGGAGCCATATCACTAAGGAAGTGAGCAAGCAAAGAAAGGTTCTATTTGTGGCTTTTGGGGCTTGCCTTTGGTATGTACTGATGGGCATAAGCTTCGTAAGAGAGTGGATAGCGCAATCAGAATTGAATAAAGCACTGACCACCGACTAAACACTCCAAGCATAATTTGAAAACGGGAAAACGCAAAATGCCTGCCTTTGGCGACGTCCCCCCATCCTGAGTAGCAGTCGGGTTTAGAGTCCGGGGTTGATGATATCGCTGTTGGCCAGGTGCTGGGCATAGGCCGTCGGCGTCATTCCGCCGATTGNCTGTTCTTCGGAAAAACGCTTCTTCACGTCCAATCTCCTCGGGGTAGGGAATTGGACTCCAAACTAAGGCGCTACTCAAACTTGGGGGGACGTCGCAATGGCGTTGGTGCCTGGTACGGTGGCTGGCTACTACTCCGGGCTTTTGATGGCGAAACTATCGAAGTTCAACGCATTAAAATATGAAGCACTGCGAGTTGTCAGATCCATCAATTACGTAGGGGACGGCCCGAGAACCCAGATCCTTCGATCCGACAAGGCCGAAGATCTCCATTTGATCGCATCGGAGCTTCTATCTCTACGACACAAGGCGGCAAGCATGCTGGTCATGGACGTTGGCAACGGTCTTCTCGATGCTATAGCTGCCTGTGAGTATTCAAACTATTCAGTGGAGAAGCTTCAAGCTCAAATTTCCGATTGGCAAAAGCAAATACGAGAGATCAAGCCTTCGAAGCGCTTTTTTCTGCCCTGGGGACAAATCTAATCGCCCTTCTCTTGATCAGGCTTTTCCCTTCGGGGAATACCCTTTAAGGAAACTCTGAACAACTCCCCCTGATCCTGCGACAATCGCACAGAGGCACCAGGACGATGACGATGCAACTGACCTTCGGCGACGCGGAGTACAACAG
>NZ_CM002139.1:2242778-2409191 GCF_000454545.1 Xanthomonas cassavae CFBP 4642 | reverse complement strand
CGACTTGCCACGGCCATGATGCAATCCACACCATGCCCAGAGCCGGTTTTACGTGCAGCGAGCAATTTTCATGGCTGAGAGTCGGGGCTAATCAGGTGATCTTTAGCTTTTGGTAGACCGCTTGGCGTGGAACTCTTCGACCTTGTCCCACGTCATCTTGATCGCTATGGCACTGGCCGCAGACATATCCAAAACATAGACCTCAACACTCGGGTCCTCTACCGGAATGCCCATATTAAACGGAGAGGACATTTGGCCAGTCCCGATCGTCCCGTCTTGCGCGAACAGCACAGCTGGGTGCTGGACTCCAGATTCAAATAAGGCCCTCACTCCGGACTTTAGGTAGTCCCAGTCGACTAGGGTGTGAAACGGTGCCCGCACGGTGTGCAGGACCCTAGGAATAATTGAGTCAATGCCTGGCAGAACCACGGAAGCAAACGACTCAAGTAGTCTTTGATCATCGAGCTTGGCGGTGAGTGAGCCGGCACTCTCACCGCAGCTCATCGCCTCACCGACATCCAGTCCTACAAGCGACGTCCCCCCATCCTGAGTAGCAGTCGGGTTTAGAGTCCGGGGTTGATGATATCGCTGTTGGCCAGGTGCTGGGCATAGGCCGTCGGCGTCATTCCGCCGATNTGATCTGTTCTTCGGAAAAACGCTTCTTCACGTCCAATCTCCTCGGGGTAGGGAATTGGACTCCAAACTAAGGCGCTACTCAAACTTGGGGGGACGTCGCAAGTTCCACCAATTCCAGAAACGGAGCGGATTTGAATGCTTGTCCTTGACTACCATCCGCTTGCTTCAGCGCGAACTCCAGAACTCGACGAGCACTTTTCGCTGCCTCTGTAGCAGCCGGCCCCGCATAAGGATCAGCGGCACCATCCTCTATCCAGTCGAATAGAAGTGCGTTGGAGAACCCAATCTCAAAACATGCCTGATGAGCAGGGTGATCCGAGCCAATCAGATCAAGTGCAACCCAGTCGACTAGCTCCTGGAGTCTCTCCAGTCGCTGTTCTGATCTGTTTGATAGCGTCGGCATTGGCTTTACCACTTCTATGCTGGCATTGGACATCTGCAGCATCTCGACCCCATACCTGACCGCTTCAAGCTGCGACCACTCGAGCATAGGTTCACCTGATTAGCCCTGACCATCAGCCGCCTGTCGCAGGATCTGCGCCGCGCTGGGTGGATGCTGCTGTCACCTGAAGCCAACGAGGTGGCGTGATGAGTATCAATGCCGTGCAGTTCCAAGCGGGATTGTCGATGCCTGAGTTCTTCGCGTCCTACGGCACCGAAGCCAAGTGCTATCGCGCGCTTTACAAGTGGCGCTGGCCGCAAGGCTTTCGTTGCCCTGTTTGTGCCGGACGCGTGCGCTCGCGTTTCAAGCGGGGTGCTGCGATCTACTACCAATGCAGCGCGTGCCGGCATCAGACCAGCCTGATTGCAGGCACGATGTTCGAAGGCACCAAGCTGCCGCTGCGCACCTGGATGCTGGCGTTGCACCTGCTGACCTCGACCAAAACCAACATGGCCGCGCTGGAGTTGATGCGGCATCTGGGCGTCAACTACAAGACGGCCTGGCGGATGAAACACAAGATCATGCAGGTTATGGCCGAGCGCGAATCCATGCGGAAACTGGCGGGTTTCGTGCAGATCGACGATGCCTATCTCGGCGGCGAGCGTAACGGTGGCAAGGCCGGACGCGGATCGGAGAACAAACAAGCGTTCCTGATTGCGGTGCAGACCGATGCCACCTTCACCGCGCCGCGCTTTGTGGTGATCGAGCCGGTGCGCAGCTTCGACAACACCTCGCTGCAGGACTGGATTGCCCGTCGCTTGGCGCCCGAATGCGAGGTCTACACCGATGGGCTGGCCTGCTTCCGCCGGCTAGAAGACGCCGGCCACGCGCACACCACGCTGGACACTGGCGGTGGTCGTGCCGCGACCGAAACGGCCGGTGCACGTTGGCTCAACGTGGTGCTGGGCAATCTCAAACGCGCCATCAGTGGCGTGTATCACGCCATCGCGCAAGGCAAATACGCAAGGCGTTACCTGGGAGAAGCGGCCTATCGTTTTAATCGTCGATTCCGCTTGCGCGAGATGCTGCCACGACTTGCCACGGCCATGATGCAATCCACACCATGCCCAGAGCAGGTTTTACGTGCAGCGAGCAATTTTCATGGCTGAGAGTCGGGGCTAATCAGGTAGGTTCAAGCACCGCGGCATGCTGGTGGCTCTGAGATGAGCTATGTGCGGCAAGGCCGAGGTCACCGAGAGCACGTCCGACGGCAAAAGCCTCTTCACAGCCAATCAGGCCATTGGGAAATGGTGATCCAGCTGTAAGGTTGGACACTAAGGTCATTCCCACTACGGGATCAGTCCAGTCTAGTTGGCTGGCGGAAATGAAGGGCATGTAGTTCTGGCGGACTGCAGGATTTGCTACAAACTCCCGGGCGTAGCGCCCCAGGCTTCCCCAGAAATCGAACCGAACGGGCACAGCCCTCTGCCTTAACCCGTGAGCCTTCACCGCCCACAGAAGATCGCTTTCAAAACCTGTTTCAAAACTTTCGCGCAGCAGAGTGAGTGCCGCTCTGGCAATGCCATAGAGAGACCGGGGTGCGCTGCCTGACTCAACACTAGAGCGGAAGTACTGCGTAGCCTCTGAAGAGCGCTGTGGCAGACCATTGTCAGTCGCCCATGCTGACATCGCGTAGGGATCCACCGTGGTCAGTGTCAAGCACCAGCAACCCGAGCCGTACGCTCCAGCGTCGCGCCACAACATCACGAAACCATGCGCCCCTGTGCGATCGCCCTCCCGTGCAATCATTTCCATTGCTGTGAGTACGATCCTGGGAGGGTACCGGCTGGCATCATCAACGCCCGCCAAGTCATCAGCAGCACCGCATCCTTCCTGATCATCTGAGCGGCAGGTTTTACGATCCTTGGGCCAAAGGTAGAGATCGATGGACGGCAGTGCCTCACCGGGCAAGCACAGAGCACCAGTCAGGTGCCAAGCCTCGGGGATCTCGATTGCTAGGCGGAAGCCTCTCGTCGCCGGGGCTATCTTCAGGCCTAGGTACTGTTTTCCCGACCAAGCGTTCATGTTCCCAACGGCATGTGTCAGCAGCGGTGACCAGTTCGCAGCCACAACGACAAATAGAACGTCGTAGGTGCCGAGAAACGGCGCCGCGTTCCGAAGCTCCTGCTCGTACCCTGCAAGCTCGGTGACAGTCTGTCGCTCAGTATCCGTGGCCCGCTTGACCTCGAAGACCACCAGTGTCCTTGTCTCTTGGTTGAAGCAAAGGATGTCCGGCCGGAGGACCTCGCCGGTCGTCAAGGATATGCTTGTGTCAACCGAGATGATCTCAAGTGAGCCCAGATGCTCCAGCACATTGGCAGCCGCATCTGCGGAAGCTCTGCGGGAGAAGTGGTCGATGCCAAAAGCCGGGAGGAAGTTCTCTTGGCTTCCCATCGCAGCTAGTGCGGTGATGCTATCGCGCCCATCGATCTCATCAAGCAGCAGTCCATCCTGAATCTGCGTAACCAGCCACCTGACAACATCAGACTCCAAGTCGAACTTCCTGGCCATCTAGGTACACTCCGCAAAAATCTATTGATCTTGACCTGCAATCAAGCCGGTATCAGGCCCAAGGCCGCTGGTACCGGATGTCCTCACTGGCAGTGTTCGCCACTTCTCAGACTCTCACATTTGTATATATATTCGTGCTATTGCTCCAAGGTACGGTCGGCCCTGCCATCTTAGCGGCCAGTCAAAACAACCATGGAATAGGCGACGCAGGGGGTGTCAGGTGCCGACAATTGAACGATTGATCCTAAAGAATTTCAAGAAGTTCCGAGATTTTGATGTTTCCTTCGACGACAAGCTGAACATACTTGCTGGAGGCAATGAAGCAGGAAAGAGCTCAATTCTGCAGGCAATAGACCTTGCTCTCAGCTCTAGTCGTAGCAAGGTCGAGGCGCTGGGAGTTGAAACGATCTTCAGCGCACAGGCGATCTCGGAGTTCCTCGGCGGTGATCGAAATGTTGCCAATCTTCCGGTCCTCCACATCGAGGTGTACTTTAAGGGATTGGGCGACCAGGAGTTCGACGGAAGGAACAACAGCCTTCGTCGTGACGGCTGCGGCATTCGAGTGTCTTGTCTTCCAATGGACGAGTACACAGACGAGATCAAGAAGGCTCTGGCCGATAAGGACGGCAGCTTTCCCTTTGAGTTCTACGAGGTGAGGTTCAGAACGTTTGCTGACAGAACACTGCTTCCATACCGGAAGCCTCTTAAGCACCTTCTGATTGATAGCTCCCAGATCAACAACGACTACGCTAATCGCGATTACACGCGTGCGATGTATGTTGCACAGTCGACCCCCAGCGAGCGGAACAAGCACGCCTATCAGTACCGCAAGGCGAAGAGGGCTTAGACTCAACTTCCAAGTGCAACACCCCGCCTTGACGTAGGGTAGCGGCATGGGCACACAGTACAGGCACCTGGGTTCCGAAGAACGCGCTTTGCTTCAAATTGAACTCNGACGCCGACGGCCTATGCCCAGCACCTGGCCAACAGCGATATCATCAACCCCGGACTCTAAACCCGACTGCTACTCAGGATGGGGGGACGTCGCAGCACACGTACGACACGAGCCGGGATGGCCAGAAGAACAGCACCTTGCATGATGACTACGCAAGGTACAAGGCTAGGTTCGTAGCAGCAGGGCTTCGAGTGGACACAGATTCCCTCAAGGTCAGCAGGCGCTGCTCAGTGAGTGTCTGCCAGTTCATCAGCAACCAGTTAGGCGTCTCAATCGTTGCGCATGAGGACCGAGAGACCGCAGTTAGATTCGAGTCCGATCCGGAAGCTGTCCTGGCTCTCTATAGTGACCCGTCGGTCGTCAAGCTCTTCTACCAAGAGCACTACAAGTACGGCTGCTTCTCGGAGAACTGGGGTGCTTCCAAAGGTGCAGATCACTATGGCGATGTCTGCGTCGTCCTCAGTGCTCCAAACGTCAAGGCCTTCCACGCTTCGACTTTGAGTCAACTCAAACCCGGTCCGCGAAACAGGCTCTACGTAGCATGCTCTCGGGCAAGAGGAAGCCTTACTTTCATCCCGGAGTCCCTGCTCAAACAGTTCAAGCAGAAGTAGCAGCGGTCTGGTCCCACTGGCTGCGCAACATTCATATCGCGAGCTTGAGAATAACGGTTCCCGAAAATAACGGTTCCAGGTTCACTTACAACGGAAAACAACGATTCCAGGTTCACGTCCACCGCAGCCCCGACGTCCCCCAACCATCGCGCCCATACCGTCCGCCACGCGGCAGGCATGGGCGCGACACGTTGGCGCTAGAACTTGTAGGTCAGCCCGAGGTACGCCAGCCGGCCTGCGTAGCCGCCGGTGTAGAAGCGGGCGCGGGTGTCCTCGCCCAGGTGCGAGCGGGACTCCTGCTTGGTCAGGTTCAGCACCGAGGCGGTGAGGCTGAGCGCCGGGGTGATGTTGTACGCCGCGTTCAGATCGATCTGGTAGTACGGCTCCTCAAAGACGTTCAACCCGTTGACCAGGCCTTGCACCAGCTCGCCGCGACGGTTGTACGAGGCGCGCAGCAGCAGGCTGTCGGTCTCGTAGAACACGGTGAGGTTGGTCTGGTTCTTGGCGCTGCCCGGCATGGAGGTCTTGCCGGCCTCGGTGCCGTCCTCCAGCCGCACCGCCGCCTTGCTGGCATCGTTGTAGGTGTAGTTGAACTGCACACCAAGACCGAATGGCAGCGTGTGCTGCGCGTAGAGCTCCACACCCTGCGAGACCGCATCCTGGCCGCCGGCCTGGGTGCTGTAGTTCTGCACGGTGACCGGTTGCCCGTCGACCATCATGTTCACGTCGCTGATGACGTCGACCGCAAAGTTCTCCACGTTCTTGCGGAACAGTCCCACACCTGCCACCGAGCCCGGCTGGAAATACCATTCCAGCCCCAGGTCGAACTGGTTGGCCTTGTACGGCTCCAGGTTCTTGTTGCTGCCCGAGCCGTACCAACCCTGCTCGCTGGCGCCGCCGGTCAGGCGCCGGTCGGCCACGTACTCGGGACTGTAAAACTCCAGGCTGCCGGGCGCGGCAATATCGTTATAGCTGGGACGTGCGATCACCTTCGACGCCGCCGCGCGCAGCAGCAGGTTCTCGGTCAGGTCGTAGGCCAGGTTGAAACTCGGCAGCACGTCGGTGTAGTTGCGGTCCAGCCCGCTGACCACGAACGACTCGGTGCGTTGCACGCTGTCGGACAAACGCCAGTAGCCTTCGGTCCCGCAGTAGGTGTCGGCCGGGGCGCCGCCGGGGGCGGCGGCGCCCTGCTGGCAGGCCAGCGGATTGCCGTCGGCGCCGTCGAAGAAGTAGTCGTTGTAGGCGGTCACCTTGTCGGTGGAAGCGGCACGCTGGCCGGTCCGCGCCACCCGCACGCCGACGTTGCCACGCAGCCGCTCGGTGTGGAAATTGAGTTGCAGGTAGGTGGAATAGATCTCCTCGTCGACGTTGTAGACGAAGTTGTCTTCGCTGCGGGTCTGCATTGCGCCGTAGGTTTGGTTCAAGTAGCCGATGTAGCCCGGGAAGTCGATCGCCGGGAACGCGCTGGCCTTGACGCCACCGGCCAGGTTGTCCTGCGCGAACAGCAGGCCCGGCGAGAACTGCGTGGCGATGGCATTGCAGCGCCCGTTCCAGTAGCGGTTGTCGTAGTCGCCCGGGTCGGTGCCCGGGCACACCCAGTAGTTGTTGCCGGTACTGCGGTGGATGCCGCCGTCGCGACGCTTGAGGCCGAACTGCAGCGAGTCGAAGACCTCGCCATCGAAATGCCAGGTGGTATCGATCTGCGCGTACTGCTGCTGATTGGTGTTGCGGGTCCAGGACGAGCCGGTCGAGCCCAGGTCGACCTGCAGGATGCCGTCGCGCAGGTTTTGCATCAGCTCCGGCGAGAACGTCATGGACGGCGTGCCGGTCAGGTCCCAGGCGCTGGCGAAGTTGCCGTTGCTCCAGCTGCCGTCGGCGTTCTGCAGGCGCGGCTTGATCGGCAGGGAGAACTGCAGCTCCGGCCCGCCCTTGGCCCAGGTGCGGCCGGCCTTGAACGCCACGTCCACCTGCTCGCCACGCCATTCGCCGCCCAGATCCACCGTCTGCGATTGCGATTTCTCGATGTTGTAGCTGCCGGTGATCTGAGGGGTCGGCACCGTGCAGTCGTCCGAGCCCCAGCCGCCCGGCGGCAGGCCGGCCGCGGCGGCCTGCGCCTCGCTGCAGTAGTAGGTCTTGCCCGGACGCAGGCTGTAGGCGGCGCCAGTGACAATCGTGCCGCTGGGATCGAACTGCAGGCCGTCGAGCAGACGCCCGCCGCGCCAGTTGCCGTCGCCGTCATAGCGCGCGATGTTCCACTCGGGAATCTTGATGGTATTGGTCTGCGAGTCCTGCGACAGGTCGAAGCGGAAGTAGTTGGCGGTCAGGGTCAGGTCGTCGGTGGGCTTGAACTGCAAGGTCAGTTGCCCGCCCTTGCGCTCGCGCTCCTCGCGTTTGGCCTCCAGACTGACCGCCGTCGGCATCATGAAACCGGTGGAGTACTTGCCGTCCTGGTTCCAGAAACCGGTACCGCCCCACCAGTTGGCGTTGAAGTCCGACGGATTGCCGTTGACGTCCACCGCCGGGCCGACTTCGTCGCGGCCGTACCACTGCCAGCTCTCGGTACTGGCATTGAGCGTGCGTGCAGTGCGCTTCTGCTGCGTGTAGCCAACGAAGACACCGAAGCGGTTGTCCTGGTCGTGCCACGAGTAAGAACCGGAGAACTGGCCGTCGGTCTTCTTGCTGGTATCCGACCAGGTGCCCTCGGCAGAGACGAAACCGGAATGTGGCTCCAGTTCCAGGGGGCGCCGCGTCTGCAGGATCACCGTGCCGCCGATGCCGCCTTCGTCGATGCGCGCTTCCGGGGTCTTGTACAGCTCGGCGCTACCCAGCAGGTTCGACGGCAGCAAGGTGTAGTTGAACGAGCGCGTCGGGTCGCCATTGGACTCGGCGGTGGCGATGTAGTTGCCGTTCAATTCGGTCAGCACCAGCTCCGAGGACAGGCCGCGGACACTGACATTCTTGCCTTCGCCGCCGTCGCGGCTGATGACCACGCCGGGCACGCGCTGCAGCGCATCGGCCACGTTCTTGTCGGGGAACTTGCCCACGTCCTCGGCGGTGATCACATCGACCACGGCGTTGGCGTTGCGCTTCTGCTCCAGACTTTTTTCGATCGCGTAGCGGTAGCCGGTCACCGTCACCGCATCCAGGTCTGTGGCCTGCACCTCGGTCTGGCCCGTGGGCGCCGGCGTGCCGTCGGCCTGCTGGGCGGCGGCGGTAGAGGCGGCGCTTGCGAACAAGGCGATGGCGATACCGGCGGACAGCGTGCTGCGGTGGCGTGCGAATGGCGTGCAGTTCATGTCGATCGTGCTCTCCCAAAAGTGATCGGCTTCGGTGGATTTCTATCGATCCAACGATCGGACCAGAACGCCACGCGAAGTGACACAGAAATATCCGGCGCCACTGCAGCGACCCGGCCCCTCCTCTTGCGTCCGCTTCCGCGCAGATGCAATTAGATCGTTCTAATGCAGTGGGAAACTTAAGTAACACAGCCCATTCGGCAACGCATTCTGCCGCGCAGCAGACCTGCGCCGTTGCTGGGCATCCACGATGGGCCGAAGACTTATCACGCTTGCACGCTGCACGGCAGAGCCTGCTGCGTCGCTGGCTGCAGCAGAGTCATCGCTGCAAGCAACACAGCCTCGCCCGCAACCGGACGCAAGCGGTTTGCCGAGGCGCCAGCACACGCCTTACTTGAGAACGAGCTCAGCGAGAAACAGGATCGACATGGGTGTCGACACGCTCCAGGGCATGGCCCACCTCATGCCGCTTGGCGGCAGTTCCAGATCCAGTCCGAACTGGGCCGCGGCAGCCGCTTCATGATCCGCGTGCCGCTGACGTTGGCGATCCTGCCGACCCTGCTGGTGCAAGCCGGCGAAGCGGTCTCGCCTTGCCGCTGGCCCGCGTGGTCGAAGTGCTGCACGCCCCGCAGACCTCGCTGGGCTGGTTCGACGGCCGCGCGGTGCTGGACCGCCGCTCGCATACCCTGCCTCTGATCGACCTGCGCCGCTGGCTGGGCGTGCCTGCCGAACAGCCGCCGCTGCTGACCGTGGTGCTGCAAGCGGCGAAACCCGCTTCGGCCTGGTGGTGGACCAGGTGCGCGGCCGCGAGGACGTGGTGATCAAACCCCTGCCCCGCGCCCTGCGCGGCCTGCCCGGCTACGCCGACGCCACCCTGATCGGCGATCGCCGCATGGCACTGATCCTGGATGTGGGTGGATTGCGTTCCAGCGATCATTGATTTTGGGAATCGGGAATCGGGAATCGGGAATCGGGAATCGGGAATCGGGAATCGTGCTGACGATCCGGGTTGCTCGATGTGATCACAACGGCCGCCCACAGCGGCCGTTGTCGTTCCATGCATGCGCAGTCAACCGGCGCGATTCAACCGGCGTGATCTAGCGCAACGCTCGCCGTTGGAAGCAATCGCTCAGCTCACCCGCCACGCCGTCGCCACCTGCTGCGCGTTCCACAGCGCGCCATAGCGGCCGTTGCAGGTCAGCAGTTCCTCATGCCGGCCCTGCTCCACCAGCCGGCCATCCTCCATCACCAGGATGCGGTCGGCGCCGGCGATCGTGGACAGACGGTGAGCAATCACGATCACCGTCTTGTCGCGCACCAGGAGGTCGATGGCCCGTTGCACCGCCAGCTCGCTCTCCGTATCCAGCGCGGCAGTGGGCTCATCCAGGACCACGATGGGCGCGTTCTTGAGCAACGCGCGGGCGATCGAGACGCGCTGGCGCTCGCCACCGGACAGCCGGTCGCCGATTTCGCCTAGCCGCGTGTTCCAGCCCTGCGGCAGGCGTTCGATGAAGTCCAGGCACTGCGCGGCTGCGGCGGCAGCGCGGACCTGTGCGTCATCGGCATCCGGGCGTGCCATGCGGATGTTGGCCAGCACCGTGTCGTCGAACAGATGCACGTCCTGGAACACCACCGACACCAGCGCGTTTAGCGCCTCCGGCGGCATGCGACGGATATCGATGCCGCCGATCGTGACGCTTCCCGCTTGCGGGTCGGCATGGCGTAACAGCAAGCGGGCCACGGTGGTCTTGCCGGAGCCGGAGGAGCCTACCAGCGCCGTCATCGCCTGCGCCGGCAGCGTCGCGCTGAAGTGCACCAGCGCGGCACTGTCCGGATCGTCGGCATAGTGAAAACAGACCTGTTCGAAACGCACATCGAACTGATCGGGCATGGCCTGCGGCAGCTGCACCGGTAGCGCCGGAATGGCCAGCAGCGCCTCGATCCGTTCCAGCGCGGCCTCCATCATCTCCAGCACCATGGTGTAACTGACCAGGGTCGCCATCGGTTCGGACAAGCGCACCACGATCACCATGACCGCCGCCACCGCCGCAGGCTGCAGCCTACCCGACACGACCCATCCGGTGGCCGCCACGACGACCCCCAGCAGGCCCAGCTCGACCAGGCTGGCGGTGACCACCGACGGCCGCACGCCTTGACGATGGGCCGCAGTCTGGATCTGCCGCAGGCGCTCGAACCCCGCGTGCAGCATCCCCACGCGACCGCCTTCCTGGCAGGCCGCGCGCAGCGCGGTCAGCCCCTGCGTGTACTCGACCAGATCCGCATGACAGCGCCGATGCGCGTCGTTCAGGCTGCGCATGTCGCGCGCGAAGGCTGGACGACGCCAGCGATGCAGTCCCCACAGCAGCGGGAAGACCGCCAGCAGCAATGCCCCCAGGCGCAGATCGAACGCCAGCACTGCCAGCCCCAGCGCCAATGGCGCGACGGTGGCGGTCAGGATCAGGTTGGCGATGGCCACGATGTAATTCAGCTGCTCGTCCACGTTGCCCAGCAGCAGCGCGTTCATCTCCCCGGCGCGGCTTTCGCGCAACCGCTCCAGCGGCATGCGACGCAGTTGCTCGCCGAGCCGCAGGCGCAACGCGTGAGTGACCTGCGCCAATCGACCGCCGTACTCGAACCCCTGCGCACGCCAGCGCAGCACCGTGGCGATGCCGGCCAGCACCGTCATGGCGGCCAGCCAGCCTAGCGCCCGGCCCTGATCCGGCGCAGGAAACACCGACGCCAACAGCGGCAACACACAAGCCAGCGCCAATCCCTGCAGGACCGCAGCGGCGACAAGCCCGGCCAGGCAGCGCTGCAAGGCCGGCGCGTGCGACCCCATCACGCCCAGCAACCGGCGCCAGGCCGTCCGCGTGGAAACCAGCCGCGTGGACAACTGCGACAACGGTCTAGGCAACCCACTCATTTCACTACCTGCGGCGCGCGATCGGCCGGCTGCCCCACAGCATCAGTCCCGCGCAAGGCCCAACGCCGGGCCTGCGCGTGATGCTCCCAGAGCCGCGCATACACGCCCCCGCCGGCAGCCAGCGCAGCGTGCTGCCCGGATTCGACCAGTCGCCCACGCTCGAAGACCAGGATCTGGTCCACATCGCGCACCGTGGCAAGCCGGTGCGCCACGATGATCACCGTCTTGCCGCGCATCAGCGCAGACAGGGCGGTCAACAAGGCTAGTTCGTTTTCCGGGTCCGCAAACGCGGTCGGCTCGTCGAGCACCAGGATCGGCCGGTTCTGCAGGATCGCGCGGGCTACGGCGATGCGCTGCCGTTGCCCGCCGGAGAGCGCGGCGCCACGCTCCCCCACCTGGGTGTCGTAGCCCTTGGGCAGCGCCTGGATGAAGACGTGCGCCTGGGCGGCGGTGGCGGCTTCGATCACCGCGCGCATGTCCGCATCCGGCACGCCAAGACGGATGTTGTCGGCCACCGTGTCGGCAAACAGGAAGGTGTCCTGGAACACGAACCCGACCTGGGCCATCAGCATCTCGGTAGGCAGTGCGCGCACGTCCACGCCGCCGATGCTGACCTGGCCCTCCAGCACGTCCCAGAAGCGTGGAATCAGCCGGGCGACGGTGGTTTTGCCCGCCCCCGAAGGACCGACCAGCGCGGTGACGGTGCCGGGTTCGACGCGGAAGCTCACCCCGCTCAGCGCGCGCTCCTGCGGCGGCTCGTGCGCTCCATTGGCCGATCCCGTCTGCTGCGCATAGCCGAAGCTGACATTGTCGAACACCACTGCGGAATCCGCCGGCACGCTGACGCACGCCGCCGGCACCGGCTGGACCGGCAATGCCAGCACGTGCTGGATACGCGCCGCACTCAGCTGCGCCTTCTCGACCATCTGCCGCAACATCATCATCGGCATCATCGCTTCGGCCATGCCAGCGCTCAGCAGCAACGCGCCTACCCAGATTCCGAACGCGAGCTGCCCGCGCAGCAGCAGCCATCCGCCCAGCCACAGCAGCACCAGCAGCGTTGGCAGCGGGTTCAAGACGGCGAAGGACACCCGCGCCGAAAACCCGGCCTGACGGTACCAGCGCGTGAGCACGTCCAGATACCCGTCCAGTGCCTGCCGATAACGGCCAAAGGTCGACTGGCCGGTGTCGAAGCTGCGCACCACCGGCATTGCCTGCACGAACTCGATCACCGCCGCGCTCACCTGCTCGCGGGCCTGGTTGTAGCGCCGGCCCATCTCGGCCCCGCCCAGCATCGCCAGCGCCAGCACGCCGAACCCCAGCGCCAACGGCGCCGCCGTGATCAACGCCAGTCGCCAGTCGAGCCATAGCAGCGCCAGACCCGTGCAGACAGGCATCACAAAGGCCCGCGCATACAGCGGCGTGCTATCAGCAACGAACACATGCAGCGCCTTGACGTCGTCCTGCAGCACTTTCGACAGTGCCGCCGCGCCCCAGCGCTGGATCTCGCCCAGCGGCACGCGCGTCAGGTGCTGCGCCAGTTGCTGGCGCAACAAGGCCTCCAGCCGAAAAGCGGCCGCATGGGACTGGTTGAACCCGGACAGGCGCATCCCATAGCCGCCCACCAGGCACGCTGCCGCAGCGAGCAGCGGCGCCACCGGCCAGCGGCCCGACGCCTCGGCAAGCTGACGTACCGCCAGCGCCAGCGCCAGCAGCGAGCCCAGATTGAGCAGTGCAGCGGTAGCGGCAAGACACATCGCCAGCCGGATCTGGCCACGCACCGGCTGCATGATCTGCCAGGCGTTCGGTTCGCCACATTGCGCCCGTGCGTGCGTGGGGAGCGCGGCCGCAGACGCTGGCCCGTCGGTGTTGCCTTGCCTGGTTGTCGCGCTAGAAGTCATGCCTGACACCGACACCCAGCGTGCGGCCACGCGCGGGTGCGCCGACATAAGTGGGCGCGGCGGGTGCGAACCCGTACAGGTCGTACTGCTCGTCGAGCAGGTTGCTACCGAACACATAGATCTCGGTGCCACTGGAGGCCACCCCGATGCGCACGTCGACTTTTTGATACTTGTTCAGATCGAAGTGATTCTGGGTGTCGGCCGCACGCGTACCGACGTACTGGTAGTCGAGCCGGGCGTTCAGCACCGACGCGGAAAGCCAGCGCAGCGCCGCCAACGGCCGCATGTACGCCGCACCCAGCGTGCCGCCCCACCTCGGCACGTCGGGCAAACGGTTGCCCTTGCGGATATCGCCGCCGGACACACCCGACACGTTGTTGGTGATCTCGGCATCGATGACGCTCAGCCCGCCCGACAGCGAGAATCCCTGGCCCACCTGCCAGGTTCCCTGCAATTCGGCGCCCCGGCTGCGGGTATCGGCATTCACCGTCGAGGTGGCCAACGTTGCCGGATCGAAGCCCATCAAGTGGTCGTCCTTGACCCGGGTGGCAAACAGCGCGCCATTCAAGGCGTAACGGCCGTCGGCAGACTCCGTCTTGAAGCCCACCTCGAGCGCATTGGACGCGGCCGGTTTGAACGGCACGCTGTCGGCCAGCTGGGTCGGAAAGTCGCCGATGCCCCCGGATTCGTAACCGCGCGAGACTGCGGCATACAGGTTGGTGGTCGCTGTCAGCGCAGAGGACAGCGCCACCCGCCCGGTGGAATAGTCGTCGCGAAGCCGGCGGTAGTCGGAGACGGTTCCGGCGTAGAGGGCATCGTAGGCCTTGTGGTCCCAGGTATGGCGCAGGCCGCCAGTCAGCTTGAGCACGTCGGTGAGCGGCCAGGTGACCTCGCCGTACACCGCGTGACTATCGGTCTGGTAATCCCGTTCCATGGCCTGGTTGCTGCTGATGTACAGCTGGTCGAAGCTGCGCTGGGCGCGCGACAGGTTCACACCGGTCACCCAGAACACCGACGCGCCCGGCAGGGAGGTCCAGCGCAGGTCCTGGCTGAGCGTGTTGCCGTCCATTCTGCTGCGCTGCATGTTTTCGGCCGCCACGCCGAACATTGCCTGCATCGCACGCGCGTCGTAACCGCCCACGAAGTCGGTATCGAACCTGCTGTAGCCGGTGACCGACGTCAGCCGCCCCACCGGCAGATCGTGGTTGAGGATGACCGCATAGCGCTCCACCGTCTTGCTGTTGTCGTCGTACAGGCCCGGCGTGACATCCATGACTGGCGGGTCGTCGTAAGGCCGCAGCACCGCCAGGCCCAGGTTGCGCCTGGCATCCTCGCGGTCGGCAGTGAACAGCAGATCGGTGCCGGCGCCGTTTTCCCAACACACGCTGCCACGGAACATCAGGCTGCGCGGCTTGGACAGCGGCTCGCCGGTGCGCGTGTTGTCGACCCAGTGATCGGAGCCGCTGTTGCGAATCGCAAAACGCCCGCTGAGCGACTCCGACAGCGGGCCGCTGATCATGGCTTCTTCCAGTTGCTGGCCTTGCTGACCCATCTCGCCGCGGACGTAAGCCTGCAGATCGCGGGTAGGCTTGTTGGTGATGACGTTGATCGCACCGGCCCGGCTATTGCTGCCGAACAAGGTGCCCTGCGGACCCTTGAGGATCTCGACGCGCTCGATATCCAGCGTGCCGAGCGACATCGAACGCATGGACAGCGGCACGCCATCGATCGACAGCGCCACCGCGCCATCGTCGGTGCTGACCGGATTGATCGAGCCAGTGCCGCGGATCAGCACGTTCGCGCTGTGCGGTGAGCCATCGCTCCAGACGTTCACACCCGGCGTGGCGCGCAGCGCCTCTTCCAGCGTGAGCTGCCGGCGGGTCTCAAGCTCGCTGCCCCCGATCACGCCGATCCCGAAAGGAATATCCTTGGCGTGCTCTGCCGCAAGGCGCGCCGTCACTGTCATTCCATCCAGTTCCGTTACCTGTCCCTCCACCGTGGCGCCCGGATCCGACACGGCGTCCTCGGCGGCACGATTCGGCGAGCTCCCCTGCGCCGCTGACACGCTCGGCGCGGCGGCAAGCGCAGCCAGCAACGCCAGGGTCAAGGAATGGAGCGTTTGAAAACGGCATTGCGGCGTCTGCGCGACGAACGGGTGCTGCACGGACCGGGCTCCTGACTGAAATGGGAAAAGCGGCTGCGTCTGGATCCACAGGCAGCTGGCGGCAAACGCCGGCCGGTTGCGGCATGCAGAAACCAGAAACGGTCGACGACGCGCATTGCCCGCCTGCCTGGTTGCTGAACCAAGCCGAAGCGACAGCCGTCACACCGTCTTGACGGTTAACGATAATGATTCTTATTTTTTTACACTACCCGTATCGGTTCACGCTTCCCCCGGATCCGCATCGCCCATGAAGCAGGTCGTATGAACTCCACCCCTACGCCGCATATCGCTTCCGAAGTCACCGTCTCCTCGTTACTTGCCGGCACGGCGGTGCCGGATCTGCAAGCCGACGCATCCTGCGGACTGATTCAGGTGACGCCGCAACCCGGTGTCGATGTGCTGCTGTGGCAGGCGCACTTCCCCCAGCCGGTGACCATGAGCGTGCGCGACGACTGGGACCGGGTGCACTTTTCCTGCGCCCTGCATGGACGCTGCAGCTTCGCGATGCGTGAACGCGGCAGCGAGATCGAGCATGTGCTGGAAGAACGCATGAGTTGCATCAACTACACCCCGGGCTGCACCAGCAAGTCGTCCTACGCGGGCAGCTTCGAGCAGGTCACCGTCTCCGTCCGTCCGGATCTGCTTGCCGATTGGATACCTGACTTGGGCGGATCGCTGCGCCGGGACCTGGACGCAACCCACTGCTGCGACATGCAGCGCTGCGGCGCCGAAATGCATGCCACGGCGCATGCCCTGAGCGAGGCCTTGCGGGCGGCGTCGGCACGCCCGGATTTGCGCAAGGCTGCCTCCCCGCTGTGGTTGCTGGGCCAGGCGCTGGTGCTGGTGAGCCTGTCGGTGGAAGCCCGCTGCGAACAGGCACCATCGCAGCAGAACGCGCCCTGCCCGGCCAGCCAGAAGAAACTGCTGCGTGCACGCGACCTGCTGCTTGCGGATCTGAGCAAGGCGCCCACAATCACCGAACTGGCGCGGGAAACCGGACTGAGCGCGGTGACGCTCAAGCGCGGCTTCCGGCAGTTGTTCGACCACAGCATCTATGGGCTGTTCCAACACGAACGGATGCACATGGCGCGCGAGCGTCTGTGCAACGGCCATGCCGCGGTGACCGTAGTCGCCGCCGACCTGGGCTACACCAACGCGAGCCACTTCACGGCCGCCTTCCGCAAGCAGTTCGGCGTCAATCCTTCGGCGTTCAAGCGCCAGCGCTGAGACAACTCCGGCGCGTTCGCCGCATCGGCCATCGCGCACACCGGCCCTGCCATGCGCCTGCGGACTGACCGGATACGGGCCGAGAAAAGCCTGATCCGGGCGGCAACACAATTACGAATAATTATCATTTACCTCTCGATCAGGCAGCACGCCACCCTGCGTCAAGAGCGGCGTTACGGGCCGATGCGCGCACATTGCGGCGTGCCGCCCCCTGTCCTGCTGATCGCCGCCGGCTTTCCTTCCGAAGGTATTGCATGATTCCGTTTGTCGACACCCGGGACTGGCCTCTGGTCGCACTGCACATGCCGGAGTATGTGCCCGATGCGCAGGCCGATGCGCTGATGGCGCAACTCCAGGCTGTCTATGCGCGTGCCGAGCGGCACGTGCTGTTGCTGCAAGGCGCGCAACTGCCGCGCCACTCGGCGCACTTCATGACGCTCTATACCCGCTGGAGCAAGGACAGCTTTGCCCTGCAACAACGCGACTGCCTGGGCGCGGTACGCGTGGTGGAAGACCCGGTGGCGCGTGGCGAGTACGCGTGTCAGGCCGATGCCTGGAACGCCTCTGGTCAGGCCGCGTATCCCTACCGGATCGTCGCCACGCAGGCCGAGGCACTGGCCCAGGCGCGTGCCTGGCTTGCGGCCGCGCAGGCCACCGACGTGGCTGCGGCCGAGCCGGCACCGGAACGATGACGGCCTTGCGGCCCCTGCTGTTGCGCCGCCACTGGCGCTTCTGCCGTCAGCTGCCGACCCGCGTCATGTCGGCATGGAACGACCCCTATGAGCTCGCCCGTGGCCTCTGACACCGAATCGGACATCAAGCGCCCTGCCCCCGCAGGCAGCGCCGCGCTGCAGACAGATCCTGCGCAAACCGACCCGACACTGCACGCCGAGCTCGCAGCTGATCTGGGCATCCCGACCGCACACCTGGAGGCGCACGCCAATCTGATCCAGCTGGGCATGGACTCCATGCACCTGATGGCGTGGCTGAACCGGCTGCGCCAACGCGGCCACAAGGTCACGCTGCGAGAGCTCTATGCCGCGCCCACGTCAGCCGGCTGGAGCCGCCTGCTGCGGCACAAGACCGGTACCGTGCACGCGCCAGCCGCCGCGTCGCCGGAGTGGCCGCAGATGCGCGACGGCGAGGCCTTCGAACTGACGCCGGTGCAGCATGCCTATCTGGTCGGCCGCTCCCCTCAACAAACGCTCGGCGGGGTCGGTTGTCACCTCTACCAGGAGTTCGATGGCGGCGGCCTCTCCAGCCGGGCGCTGGAATCGGCGGTGCAGGCGCTGATCCAGCGCCATCCGATGCTGCGCGTGCATTTTCGCAGCGATGGGCTCCAGCAATACCAAACGCAATCCAGGTGGCCCGGTCTGGCCATCCACGACCTGCGTGCGATGGACGCCGCCGCGCGCGATGCCGCCTTGCTGGATCTGCGCGAACGGCTCGGGCATCGCGTGCTGGCCGTCGCGCGCGGCGAAACCATCGATTTCCAGCTTTCGCTGCTGCCTGATGGCCGCCATCGGCTGCACGTCAACATCGATCTGCTGGTGCTCGACGCGGCCAGCTTCACGCTGGTGTTCGAAGAATTGGCTGCATTGCTGCGCGGCGACACGCTTGCGGCGCCCGATCCCGGTTACGACTTCCGCAGCTATCTGGCCCAACTGCAGCAGCAGACCGGACCTGCCCGCGAGCGTGCGCAACGCCATTGGCTCGACCGGCTGGGCACCCTGCCACGCGCACCGGCGCTGCCGCTGGCCTGCGAACCCGAGCGCATCGAATCGGTCCGCACCCGCCGGCACCGCGCCGAACTGAAGGCCGCTGACTGGGAACGCTTCAAGACCCATGCAGGCGCCAGCGGCGTGACGCCGACCATGGCGCTGGCGACCTGCTTCGGCGCCGTGCTGGCGCGCTGGAGCAATCAGCCGCGCCTGCTGCTCAACCTCACCCTGTTCGACCGCCAGCCGCTGCATCGGTCGGTCGAGCGCATGATCGCCGACTTCACCAATGTGCTGCTGCTCGACCTGTGCGGCGAAGGCGCCGCGTTCGACACGCTTGCGCAACGCAATCAGGACGCCTTCGCAGACGCTTACGAACATCGCCACTGGTCAGGCGTGGAACTGCTGCGCGAGTTGCGCAAGCAGCAAACCCATCCGCACGGTGCGCCGGTGGTGTTCACCAGCAACCTCGGCCGCCCGCTGTACGGCGATGGCACCGGCCCGATGCTGGGTGAACCCGGTTGGGGGATCTCGCAGACGCCGCAGGTCTGGATCGACCATCTGGCGTTCGAACACGGCTCGGCGCTGTGCCTGCAATGGGACAGCAACGCGACGCTGTTCCCGCAGGGTCTGGTCGACACCTTGTTCGAGGCCTACACGACCCTGGTCCGCCGCCTGGTTGACGACGCGGAGGCTTGGCACGTGCCGTTGCCGGACCCGATGCCGGCCACGCAGCGCCAGGTGCGCGCGCGGATCAACGCCACCACGCGGCCGGTGCCGCGCGGGCTGCTGCATCAGGGCGTCTTCGCCGCCGCCGAGCGCAACCCGCAGGCGCTCGCGCTCATCCACGGCACCCGTTCGCTGAGCTATGCCGCCTTGGCCGAGCAGGCGCGGCGTTGCGCCGGAGCGCTGGTTGGCCAGGGCGTGCGCCCCGGCGACACGGTTGCCATCGTCATGTCCAAGGGCATCGGACAGGTGGTCGCGGTGCTGGGGGTGCTGTCTGCCGGTGCGGTCTACGTGCCGGTCGCGCTCGACCAGCCGGCGCAACGTCGCCGCAAGATCCAGCGCGACGCCGGCGTGGTCATGCTGCTGACCTGTCGCGAAGACGCACAGCCCGCCGCTGCGCAGGACACCGACGCCAACGACCCCCCGGTGCTGTGCTGGCAGGACGCCATCGGCCATGCGCCCATGGCCTCCCCCGTCGACGTGGACCCGGAACATCCCGCCTACGTCATCTACACCTCCGGCTCGACCGGCACGCCGAAGGGCGTGACCATCTCGCACCGCGCGGCGCTCAATACCTGCGCCGACATCAACCAGCGCTACCGGCTCGCGGCCGGCGACCGCGTGCTGGCGCTGTCGGCGCTGCACTTCGATCTTTCCGTATTCGACATCTTCGGTCTACTGGCGGCCGGTGGCGCGCTGGTGCTCGTCGATGACGCGCAACGCCGGGATCCCGCCGCGTGGTGCCAGATCATCGACAGCCACCGCATCACGGTCTGGAACAGCGTGCCGGCATTGTTCGACATGCTGCTGACCTACAGCGAGGGCCTGCAGCTGCATGCGCCGGCCCGGCTGCGCCTGACGCTGCTGTCCGGCGACTGGATCGGGCTGGACCTGCCGCAACGCTACCGGGCGTTCCGCGCCGACGGGCAGTTCGTTGCGATGGGCGGCGCGACCGAAGCGGCGATCTGGTCGAACGCCTGCGATGTGCAGGACGTGCCGCCGCAATGGCGCTCGATCCCCTACGGAACCCCGCTGGCCAACCAACGCTACCGGGTGGTCGACGAGCACGGCCGCGACTGCCCCGACTGGGTGCCCGGCGAGCTGTGGATCGGCGGCGAAGGTGTCGCCTTGGGCTATTTCAACGATCCAGAGCGCACCGCCCGGCAGTTCGCCGCCGCCGCCGATGGCCGCTGGTACCGCACCGGCGACATGGGCTGCTACTGGCCCGACGGCACCCTGGAATTCCTTGGCCGCCGCGACACCCAGGTCAAGATCGGCGGCCACCGCATCGAGCTGGGCGAAATCGAGACCGCCCTGCAGCGCATCGACGGGGTGCGTCAGGCCGTGGCGATGGCGGTCGGCAAGCGCGAGAAATCGCTGGCTGCCTTCGTCGTGGCCCAGGGCGATGCATTGCACAGCCTGCGTCACGCCGACCCTGCACTGCCGGCCGACTATGCCGCCCTGTTTGCGCCGATTGCCGCCGAGGCGACGCGTGAGCCGGAGGTCGAACGCCTGGTCGCCGACTTTGTGCTCGCACATCTACGCCGGCAGGGTCTGGACTTCACTGCACCGACCGATATCGATGCGATCGTCCACCAGATGGGCAGTGCGCCGCGCTGGCGCGGCTTGCTGCAACGCTGGCTGGACCTGCTGGTCCGCCAGCAACGCCTCGACCACGCTGCGCAAGGCCAGGGCTACGTTCGCGGGCTGCACCACCATCAGGCGCCCTGGCAACCTGCGAGCGGCAACCCGCTCAGCGCAACCGCCGAGGCCTTGCTCGCTCACCATGACGCCCTGGCACTGATTCTGCGCGACCAACGGCCGGCGTTCACCCTGCTTGAGCATGCCGTCTGGGCACCCGAGCGACTGTTGTTGCAAAGCCGGGGGACGCCTGCAGCAATCGATGGGCTGGCCGCTGCGCTCGAGGCGCTGTCGCAGACGTTGGGCCGCCCTGTGCGCGCTGTCGAGATCGGCGCACGCACCGGTCTGGCCGCCGAAACGCTGCTGCGCCGCCTGGGCGTGGACCAGCTCAGCTACACCGCGCTGGAGACCTCGCAGGACATGGTGCTGCGCGCAACGGACCGGCTTGCCGCCTATCCGCATGCCTGCGTCAGGCGCTGGGACCGCGCCGCGCAGATGGAATTGGCCCACCGCGCCGACCTGGTGTGGTCCTGCAACGCCTTGCACCGGCTTGGCGATGACGCACTGGACGCCCTCGCCACGTTGGCGGCGCCAGCGGCGCTGATCCACGTGCTTGAGTTGCGGAGTGCCTCCTGCCTTGCCCTGGTCAGCGCCGACCTGCTGGCGCAGGACGGAGAAGCGCTCGGCAGCCGTCTGCGCGACGCTGCCGGTTGGCAGGCCACCTTCCGGCAACGCGGCCTGCACGATGCCCTGGTCGATGCGGCAGGCGACCAGCAACGCTTCGTGCTGCGTGCGCCTGCGCAGCTGCGCCTGCCCGATCCGCGCAAACTGTCGGCGGCATTGGCCGCACAGTTGCCTGCCTATATGGTGCCGCAGCGACTGGTGTTCCTGGACGCGCTGCCGCTCACCGCCAACGGCAAGGTCGATCACCAGGCCCTGCGCACGCTCTGTCAACCCGCCCTGCCGGCCGAAGCTGCGCCAGAACCGCCCTGCGGCGATGCCGAGATCGCCATCGCCGCCACGTGGCGCGCGCTGCTGCAGGCGCCGGTGCTGCACCGGCATAGCCACTTCTTCCAGCTGGGCGGCGACAGCCTGCTGGCAACCCGCCTGATCGGCGCACTGGACCAGGCCGGCGTCGATGCCCGCCTGGGCGATCTCTTCGACTACCCCACGCTGGCCACCTTTGCGGCCACCGTGCAAATGCGGGGCGATCGTGGTGCCGAGCAGCTGCGAGCCGACCCGAACGCGCGGCACGCGCCGTTCGCGCTCACCGAGGTGCAGCAGGCCTATCTGGTGGGACGCCAGCCCGGCTTCCCGCTCGGCGGCGTCGGCGCGCAGTTCTTTATTGAATTCGAGGTCGCCGACCTCGACGTACCCCGCTTCGAGGCTGCCTGGAACCGCCTGATCGCCCGCCACGACATGCTGCGCGCCGTGGTTCGCGAGGGCCGGCAGCAGGTGCTGGCCGAGGTACCTGCGTTCACCTTGCAGCGTCATCGCGTCGCGCATTTCGACCACGCCGATGCCAGCGCGCTGTATGCGCGGCTGTCCTGTCAGGTGCTCGATCCGACGCGCTGGCCGGTCTTCGACGTGCAGGCCGCCGAGGACGGCAGCGGCACCAGCCGCGTGTTCGTCTGCCTCGACAACCTGCTGCTGGACGGGCTGAGCATGCAGATCCTGCTGGCCGAGCTGGAGCAGCTCTACGCCGACCCCGAGCGTGCGTTGCCGCACCTGGAGATCGGCTTTCGCGATTATCTGGCGCATATCGCCGGCCAGCCACCCAGCGATGCCTCGCTGGCGTACTGGCAGCGGCGACTGGACCGCCTGCCAGCCGCGCCGCAACTGCCGCTGCGTCGCGATCCGATCGCCATCGGCGTGCCGCACTTCGTGCGCCTGTCCGACCGCCTCACCGTGGCCGAATGGACTGCGCTCAAAGCCTGCGCCAAACAGGCAGGGCTGACGCCGTCGGCGTTGTTGTTGTCCGCCTACGCTGCGGTGCTGTCGGCCTGGAGCGCGGACAAAGACTTGTGCGTGAACCTCACCCTGTTCGACCGGCGCCCAGTGCATCCGCAAATCGAGGCCGTGCTGGGCGATTTCACCTCGCTGCTGCTGGTGGCCTGGCAGCCCGCCACGCACTGGCGCGCCAGCGCCCAGCAGCTGCAGCAGCGCCTACGGCAAGACCTGGTGCATCGCGATGTCTCGGCCATCCGCATCATGCGCGAACTGGCGCAGCGCCGCGGCCAGGCCGCGGCGGCCATGCCGGTGGTCTTTACCAGTGCGATCGGGTTTGCCGGCGACCGCTTCCTGGCGCAAGCCGCAGCGCTGAAACCGCGCCGGGGCATCTCGCAGACGCCGCAGGTCTGGCTGGACCACCAGGTCTACGAGTCCGAAGGTGAGCTGCGCTTCAACTGGGACGCGGTGGAGGCGCTGTTCGACCCGGCGCAGCTGTCGGCCATGTTCGAGCAGTACGCGGCGCTGCTGCGCCGCCTTGCCGGCGATCCCGGCGCCTGGGATCTGACACTGGACTCGCTGGTGCCGCCGGCGCAAGGGCACGCCACCGCACCTGTCGCAACGGCGCCGCTCGCCCTGGCGACCGCCGCCCAGCCGCCAGCAGCCGATGCGGCGCTGGTTGACACGCTGCGCGCGCGGTTCCAACGCGTCACCGAGCTGCCGATCGCCGCTCGGCAAAGCTTCTTCGAGGCCGGTGCCTCCTCGTTACAGCTGGTGCAGTTACATCTCCAACTGCGCCAGGCCGGGCACGACGGCCTGGCGGTGACCGACCTGTTCGCACATGCCACGCCGCACGCGCTGGCGCTGCATCTGGCTGGATTGGCTGGCGCTGCCCCCGCCACCGCACCGTTGCCGGAGTCGGGGCGGCAAACGCTGCTGGAACAGCGCAAGGCGCGTGCACTGCGTCGGCAGGGCGAGGCATGATCGCCCGGCATGTCCCGCATTGGTGCTACTACCTGCACCAGGGCATGCTCACCGCCCTGGTGATGCAGGGCGTGGTCGGCTACTACCGCCATGCGGGACTGGACCTTGCGCAGCTCAGTTGGCTGTCGCTGGCGATGCTGCCCTGGGTCTGCAAATTTCTGTGGGCGCCCTGGTGCGAGCGGAATGCGCGGTCGCTGCGCGGCAACCGCTTCCTCGGCAGTCTGGTGCTGCTGCAACTCGGCATGGCCGCGTTGCTGGCCGGCATCGCGCTGATCGCGCCCACCCTGACCGACCCCACCTGCTCCACCGCCGTGGTGGTGTGCGCGCTGATGCTGCTGACCTTGCTGTCGGCCAGCCATGGCATCTATGCCAACGGCATCGTCATCTGCACCACCGACGCAGGCAGCCGCCCTCTAGCCAATGCCGCCCAGGTCGGTGGCAGCTACCTGGGCATTCCGCTGGGCGTATTCGGCTTCCTGGCAGTGGCGCAGCAGGCCGGCTGGACTGCCGGCTTCCTGTGCATGGCGGGGTTGTCGCTGCTGCTGCTGATTCCCGTGCTGGTGGTACGTCAGCCCATTGCGCACCGCACGCTTCCCGCGCAGCCCCGGTTCGATCCCGCCGGCCTGCGCATGCTGTGGCCGGCGCTGGCGCTGACCGCCATCTACTATCTGGCCATGCGCGGCCTGATGGCGCTGCAGACCGTGCTGCTGGTGGACCAGGGACTGAGCCTGGTCGCGCTGGGTCAGGCGATCACCGTGTTCAGCACCGTCGCCAGTGGCCTGGGCGTGGTGCTCGGTGGCTGGTTCGCGCGGCGCGTCGGCGCCGCGCGCGGTCTGCTGCCGGTCATGCTGCTGCATGCCGCGCTGGCCTGCGCGATCGCGCTGGGCTATTCGCATTTCGGGCTGAGCGACTGGCTGGTGGTGTTCGGACTGGTCAACACCGCCGCCGCGATCGGCTTTGTGATGCTCTACAACGTACTGATGGGCCTGGTGCGCCCGCACCAGCCGGCCTCCGATTACGCGCTGTTCCAGTCGCTGGACATGGCCGTCGCCCTAGCCATGTCCATGGCAACCCTGCGCATTGCGCACCACGCCGGTTACCAGAGCGCCCTGACCCTGCTCGCCGCAGTTGCCGTGCTGTGCCTATGGCCTGCCAGCCGGTTGCGTCACCGCTTCCCCCGGAGCGCGCTCGCGGAGCCGGCAGCCCCTCACGACACCTGCCTGAGCCCCCGCAATGGATAACGCTTCGCCCCGCAACGCGCAACCCGATTTTCGCGCCCTGGTGACCCAGCACTACCCCGGCTGCGATCCGGTCGCGGTGATCGGCCATGCCGGCCGCTTCGCCGACTCTCCCGACAACGAAGCGCTCTGGCACACCCTCGTGAACGGGCAGGCCTGCAGCCACCACTTCTCGCGTCAGCAACTGCTCGATGCCGGCCTGCCGGCCTCCACCGTCGATGCGCCCAACTTTGTCGGCGTCGGCAGCGTGGTCGCCGATGCCGATGCCTTCGATGCCGACCTGTTCGGCTATTCGCGCCAGGAAGCCGAATCGATCGACCCGCAGCAGCGGCTGTTCCTGCAGATCGCCTGGCATGCCCTGGAGCACGCCGGCTATGCCCCCCGCCAGGTCCCCCACAAGACCGGCGTGTTCGGTTCCGCCCGGGTCAGCACCTATCCGGGCAAGGAACCGCTGCGCATTGCCGAGGTGGCGCAGGTCAAGGGCCTGCAATCGTTGATGGGCAACGACAAGGACTACGTGGCCACCCGCGCGGCCTACAAGTTGAACCTGCACGGCCCGGCGATCTCGGTGCAGACCGCCTGTTCCAGCTCCCTGGTAGCGGTGCACATGGCCTGCGAAAGCCTGCGTGCCGGCGAATGCGACATGGCGGTGGCCGGCGGGGTCGCGGTGTCGTTTCCCCAGCAATCCGGCTATCTGCACCAGCCGGGCATGATCTTTTCCCCCGATGGCCTGTGCCGGCCGTTCGACGCCCAGGCCCAGGGCACCTTCGGCGGCAACGGGGCCGGCGCGGTGGTGTTGCGCCGCCTGGCCGACGCGCTGCGCGATGGCGACCCGATCGTCGCGGTCGTACTCGGCAGTGCCGTCAACAACGACGGCGGGCGCAAGGTCGGCTATACCGCGCCCTCGGTCGCCGGCCAGTGCGAGGTGATCCGCGAGGCAATGACGCTGGCAGGCGTGGAGAGCCGGCAGATCGGCCTGATCGAGGCGCACGGCACCGCCACCCCGTTGGGCGATCCGATCGAAGTGGAAGCGCTGCGCGCGGTGTTCCACCGGCGCGACGATGGCCCGGCCTGCGCGCTGGGGTCGGTCAAGAGCAACATGGGCCATCTGGACACTGCCGCCGGCATCGCCAGCCTGCTCAAGGCGGTGCTGGCAGTGGAGCGCGCGATCATTCCGCCGTGCCTGCATTTCCGCAGCCCCAATCCGGCGCTGCGACTGGAAGACAGCCCCTTCCACGTCCCCACTCAGGCCGAACCGTGGCACGCGCCGATCCGCTGCGCCGGAGTTTCCTCGTTCGGCATCGGCGGCACCAACTGCCACCTGATCGTTGCCTCGCTGGCCGAGCCACTGCGCGCAGCCGCGACCGCAGCCGGCCCGGACGCGAACGCTGCACACACCGGCACCCTGTTGCTCAGCGCCGCCAGCGAAGCTGCGTTGCGGCGCCTGGCCGGTGCCTATGCGCAAGCGCTGGGCAGCGCGCAGCCAGCCGATCTGGCCCACACCGCCTTGCACGGCCGCCAGTTGCAGCTCGGCTTCCGGCTGGCCACACCGCTGTCGGAGGAGACCGCTGCAGCCCTGGCCGCCTGCGCCGCCGGCGAGGACGACGTGCTGCTGCAGCGGGGCGATGGTGAGCCCGGCAAGCAGGCCTGGCTGTTCACCGGCCAGGGGTCGCACTGGCCCGGCATGGGCCAGGCGCTGTATCGGCACTCGGCCGCCTTCGCGGACCGCCTCGACCACTGCCTGGCCGCCTGCGAGAGCAGCGACCAGCCGCTCTCGCCCTCGCTGCGCGAGGCCTTGCTGGGGCAGCACGGCGAGCTGCTGGAACGCACCGACTATGCGCAGCCGGCGATCGTCGCCTTCGAGCTAGCGATGGCCGCGCATTGGCAATCGCTGGGGCTGCAGCCGGACCTGGTACTGGGCCATTCGGTGGGCGAATTCGCCGCCGCGGTGGTCGCCGGGCACTACCCGGCCGATGCGGTGATGCGCCTGGTCTGCCTGCGCGGCGCGCTGATGCAGCGCTGCAGCGGCGGCGGCATGCTGTCGGCTTTTGCCGACCACGCCACCCTGCTGCCGCTCGCCGCGCCGCTCGGCCTGGAACTGGCCGCCTGCAACGGCGATCGCCATCTGGTGTTCTCCGGCGAGCGCGAAGCCATCGACGCGTTCGTCGCGGCGCTGGACGCACGCGAGATCCGCTGCAACCGGCTGTCGGTTGCCGGCGCGGCGCATTCCCGCCAGCTCGACCCCATCCTCGACGACTTCCAGCGCGCGGCGGCCAGCCTGCGCGCCGCGCCCGGCCGCCTGCCGCTGATCTCCACGCTGACCGGCGAGATCATCGACGCGCAAGGACTCGACGCACCCGACTACTGGCGCCGTCACCTGCGCGAGCCGGTGCGTTTCATCCAGGCCCTGCGCACCGCGCTCGCGCAGGGTGCCGGCATCTTCCTTGAACTGGGCCCGGATGCCCCGCTGACCGGCATCGGCAGCCGCGAGCTGGCGAACACAGCGACCTGGATCTCCAGCGCCCGGCGCCATCAACCCGCGTCGTCCCAGTTGCAGCACGCCTTGCTGCAGCTGTATGCGGCCGGAGTAGAGCTCCCCTGGCACACCCTGCTACCTTCAGCGGGACGCAAGATCCACGCACCGCTCTACCCCTTCGACACCGAGCGCTACTGGCGCGAAAGCGAACCGGCCCCCGTATCCGGGCCTGCGGCGCAGGCGTCCTGGGTCGGTTCCGGCGCACTGGAGGCCGGCCGGCGCATCGCCATGCAGGCCGCCACCCAACTCGATCTGCCACGCCTGCATGCGCTGTACGCCTGCGTAACCAAGCTGCACGCCATCGACGTCGACGCGCTGGTGCGGCGCTGCGTCGGCGCGCGCATCGAGCCAGGCGTGAGCGTGCTGGAGGTGCTGCGTGGCGGGCGCCTGCTGCCGCGCCACCGCCAGTTGCTCACCCGCCTGCTCGATGCCTGTGTCGAGGATGGCTACTACCGCCGCGATAACCACCGCTACAGCGCCGCTGCCGCGCTTCCGCAGGAGCCGCGCGCGGCGCTAATCGAGGCGCTGCGCGCCTGCTGCGAAGGTCTGGACGTCATCGCCGATACCGTCGCCCGCGCCGGCGAGCAGCTGTACGCGATGATGAGCGGTCAGGTGGAGCCGGTCGCGGTCATTTTTCCCGAGGGCGCATCCGCCGGTGTCGAGGTGCTCTACCAGGACTTCAGCTTCGGGCGCTACTTCAACCAGATCGCCGCCGGCACACTGGCGGGTCTGATGCAGGAACGCCAGGCGCAGCGCCGCCAGCACCAGCCATACCGCATCCTCGAGGTCGGTGGCGGGACCGGCGGCACCACCGCCTGGTTGTTGCCCGAGTTGGCCGATCAGCCCGCCTTGCACTACGACTTCACCGACATCTCGGCGCTGTTCACCCGCCGCGCCGAGCGCAAGTTCGCCCAGTACGGCTTTGTAGCGTACCGCGAACTGGATCTGCAGCAGGATGCCCAGGCGCAAAGCTTCGAAGCTGCCGGCTACGACCTGATCGTGGCCGCCAACGTGATCCATGCCACCCAGCATGTCGGGCGCACCCTCGCCAACCTCTATCCGCTGCTGAAGCCGGGCGGCCGACTGCTGCTGCGCGAGATCACCCGACCGATGCGCTTGTTCGATTTCGTGTTCGGCCCGCTGGTCGCACCGCTGCATGACGCCGCGGCCCGTGGCGGCGAATTGTTCCTCAGCACCGCGCGCTGGAAGCAGCATTGCCTGGCCGCCGGTTTCGAACGCGTCGACTGGCTGCCGGAAGACGGCACCCCGACCGCGACAATCAGCGAGCACATCCTGCTGGCGACGGCACCGGGTCAGGCGACGGACCTGGTACTGCCCTGGCAGGCTGGCGCTGGCGCTGGCGAGGGCATCCTCGGTCACGCGCTCACCGACGACGGCTGCTATCTGGCCGATTGGTCGGACTGTGCCGGTCAGGACGCGCGCTGGCAGGAGCGCGTGCATGCCGCATGCGCCGAATTGGCGCGTCGCCACGGCAGCGGTCAGCCGCTGGTGCCAGTCGGCACGCCGGCAGTACCCAAGCCGCTGGCGCTGGTGCGGCTGCGCTGGCAGGCCGCCCCATTCGCTGCGCCGCAGGTTGGCATCGAGGCCGGCGACGCGCAGGATGGATGGCGCTTCACCCTGGCCGCCTGCGCTGCCGCGCCAGGTCTACCCGCGCCGCTGCCGGCCCCGGCCACGCATTACGCGTGGCAGTGGTCGGCCACCACCGACTCCGCTGTCACGCCGCCGCAATTCGCCCTGCGCGATGCCACGGCAGCCACTGTGGCGGCGCTGCACGCGGCGGGCGTCCGGCTTGCGCCACAGGCGCCGCAGGCACTGCTGATACTGGACAGCGGCGACCAGGATCCGCTGTCGATCGTCACCCCGCTGCTGGCTGCGCTATCGGGCGACCAGCCGCTGGTGGTGGTGACCCGCTGTGCCTGGAAGATCGGCGCCGATACGCGTGTCGACCCGGTGCAACATGCGGCCTGGGGGCTGTTGCGGGTGGCCGCCGCCGAACAGCCCGCACGCGCGCTCGCGATGGTGGATCTGGATGCCCAGACCGGCTGGGACGACCTGCTGCCGGCACTCGCAGCCGCGGCGGCGGGCCAGTGCTGGATCGCGGTGCGTGGCAAACGCGTGCTGCTGCCGCAGCTGGTTGCCCAGCCTCATTGTGCGCCCGCGTTGCCTCCTGCCGGCCTGGCGGATGCGGGCTGGCACGTGGTGACCGGTGCCTTCGGCGGCCTGGGACGCCTCACCGTGCAATGGCTTGCCCAGCATGGTGCACGCCGGATCGCGCTGTTGGCGCCGCGCGCCGCTGCGGATTGGGCGGACTTCCAGTACATGCTGAGCGAACGCGACGGTTGCCGGCTGCACTGGCTGCCATGTGACGTCGGTGATCCGGAGCAGCTCACCCGGGCATTGGAAACTCTGCAGGCAGACGGCGGCATCGCCGGGGTCATCCACTCGGCGGGGCTGCTGCACGATGCGCCGTTGGCGTCACTGGACCGCACCCTGATGGCACCGGTGCTGGCGGTGAAAGCGCAGGCCGCGCGCAGACTGCAGGCCTGGCTGCAGGCACACCACGGACGCTATCTATTGCTGTATTCGTCGGCCGCCGCGGCATTGGGCGCCGCCGGCCAGGGCGCGCATGCGCTTGCCAGCGCCTACCTGGACGGCCTGGCCCTGGCGCAAGACCCGCACACCTTGCCCAAGGTCATCTCCATCGGTTGGGGCGCCTGGGGCGATACCGGCCGCGCCGTCGATCCCGCCCTGCAGAATCAGCTCGCCACCAGCGGCATGGGACTGCTGGCCACCACCGAAGGCCTGTGGCATCTGGACCAGGCGGTGATGCGCGCAGCGCCATACCGGCTGGCCATGCGCGTGCTGACCGAGCGCCTGGACCCCCAGCGTCGCGCCCTGCTGGCGCCCGTTGTCGGCGCCGATCCATCGGCTGCCAGCAACACCAAAACCGCGCGCGCCGGCAACGTCACACCCGACCAGGCCACGCCGTCGCCGGCCCCAGCCGACCTCCACGACGCCGCGGCGGTGAGCGCCTGGCTGAGCGAGCGCATCGCTGCGCAACTGCGGCTGGACGATCCCAGCCGGCTCTCGCCCGGACGCGACCTGCTGCAGTTGGGGCTCGATTCGCTGTTGTTCCTTGAACTGAGCAGCGACATCCAGCGCCAGCTCGGCGTGCGCCTGGACGCCGAACGCGCGTATCGCGACCTCAGCGTGAACGGGCTCACCACGCTGATCGCCGCGTTGGCCGGCGACCCCGCCTCCATCCCCCCCGCCGGGCAGGTGCCAGCCGCGCTGGAGCACGACGCGCCCGGCCGTCATCAGCCGTTCCCGCTAACCGCGATCCAGCACGCCTACTGGCTCGGCCGCACCGACCTGATCGACTACGGCGGCGTGGCCTGCCATGTGCTGTTCGAATGGGACCTGCGCCACGACGCGTTCGACCTTGCGCGCCTGGAGCGCGCCTGGAACACGTTGGTGCAGCGCCACGACATGCTGCGCATGGTGGTGGATGCCGACGGCCAGCAGCGCATCCTCGCCCAGGTGCCGGTCTACCGGATCGAACGCCACGATCTGCGTGCGCTCTCTGCACCACAGCGGCAGCAGGCGCTCGAGGACACCCGACAGGCGCTGTCCTACCGCGTACCGCCCACCGATCGTTGGCCCATGTTCGAACTGGTCGCCAGCGACCTGGACGGTCGGCATTACCGGCTGCACATGAACCTGGATCTGCTGATGTTCGACGTGCAGAGCTTCAAGGTCATGCTGGACGACCTGGCCCGCGCGTACCGTAGCGAAGACCTGCCGCCGCTGCCCATCACCTTTCGCGACTACGTGCTGGCCGAACAGGCCCGCCGCCAGGAGGACAGCTGGCAGGCGTCCTGGCAGTACTGGCAAGGCGTGCTCGCCGACCTCCCACCCGCCCCGCGCCTGCCGCTGGCGGCCGCGCGTGCGCTGACTCAGCCACGTTTCACCACTTATCAAACCCGGCTGGACGCGACCGCCTGGGCCGCCCTCAAACAGGAATGGCAGCGCTGGGGCGTCACGCCTTCGGCAGCGCTGTTGACGCTGTTCGCTCATACCCTGGAGCGCTGGTCGCGGCAGCCGGATTTCACACTCAACCTCACTTTCTTCGACCGCCGGCCGATTCACCCGCAGATCCGCGCGCTGATCGGCGACTTCACCTCGGTGCTGCTGGTGGACTTCGACCTCAGCCGTCCGGTCTCGCTGCGCGCCTCGATCGAACACACCCAGCAGCGGCTGTGGAAGCGCCTCGCGCACAGTCAGGTCAATGGGGTGGAACTGTTGCGCGAACTCGGCAAGGGCCGCGGACATCAGCGCCAGCCGCTGATGCCGGTGGTGTTCACCAGCATGCTCGGCATGTCGCTGGACGGGCTGGCCATCGACCAGGCGCTGACCGGGCTGCTCGGCGATCCGGTACACGTGTTCACGCAGACCCCGCAGGTCTGGCTCGACCACCAGGTGATGGAGATCGATGGCGAACTGGTGTGCAGTTGGTACTGCATGGACGAGGTGCTCGAACACGGCGCGGCCCAGGCCATGTTCGAGGACTACCGCGCCGTGCTGGGCGCAGTGGCTGCGCAGCCGGAGTTGATGCAACAGGCCGGAGTGATGCAACTGCTGGACGGCGGCGGCATGGCCGCATTTGCGCGCGCGCCCTGGCCTGCACTGGTTCACGACGCCGGCATCGACCTGCGCGATCTCGAAGACGCCCTGCGCGAACGCGGCGACATCGCGCAGGCCGAGGCGGTGCCCGCATCAAAGGGCGACGCGCTCGACGTGCAACTGGTCGCCGCCGAGCGCGACTGCCTGCCCCCCGATCAGGTGCCCTTCGATCCAGGCCCGCTCGCGCCACTGGACACCGCGCAGCAACACGAACTCGACTCGGCCTGGAGCTGGCTGGATGCGCGCGCGGTGCGCGGCATCGCCGCGACCCTGCTGGGCCATGGGCTGTTCGAGCGGCAAGGTCAGCGGCATCGTCTGGACGAGGTCCACGCCAGGCTGCGCGCGCTGCCGCAGTACCGCCGCCTGCTGCGGCAATGGCTGCACCTGCTGTGCACACGCGGCTGGCTGCGCCAGGACGGCGACGCCTTTGTCTGCGAACGCGCGTTTATCCACGATCCTGGCCCGGCGCACGCGCCACCGGATGCGCCGTGGTGCCGCAGCATCGCCGGCTATCTGGACAGCTGCATCGATCAACATGCCGCCCTGCTCACCGGCACCCGCTCGCCGCTGGAACTGCTGTTCGCCGATAGCGCTGCCACCACCCACGCGCTCTATATCGACAACCCAGCCTCGCGCTGCCTCAACGGGCACGCCGCGCAGGTGGCCCGCGCGCTGAGCGAAGGGCGCTCGGACTTGCGTGTGCTGGAAGTCGGCGCGGGCATCGGCTCGACCACCCGGCAACTGCTGCCGGCGCTGGGGGGTCGACTGGCGCAGTACCGCTTCACCGACGTCTCTACGCTGTTTCTCGACGATGCCCGTACGTTATTCGCCGGGACTGCCCACGTCGACTACGCCCTGCTCGACATCAACCGCCCGGTGGACTTCGACCAGCACCCCGCACAGGGCTACGACCTGATTTTCGCCGGGCAGGTGATGCACGACGCCAGCCATGTGGTGCGCACGCTGCGCCGACTCGGCATGCTGCTCAAGCCCGGCGGCCGGCTGATGCTGACCGAGGCCACCGAACGCGACAGCGCCTTGCAGATGGCCAGCGTCGGCTTTATCGAGGGCCTGGTCGGCTATCAGGACGCGCGCATTGTGGACGACAAGCCGATGCTCGACCTGCCGATGTGGCGCAGCGCCCTGGAGCAGGCCGGCTTCGGCATCGAACTGGCATGGCCGGAGCAGACGCCCTCGCCGCTGCGCCAGCACTTGATCGTTGCCCGCGCCGAGCGTATCGGCCGGCTCGACCTGGACGCGATCGCGGACGAGCTGCGCGCCCGCTTCGGCACGGGCCTTCCCGCCCTGCAACTGCGCCAATGCGAACGCCTGGGTTGCAGTACTGACACCGCGCCGGCGATACCGTCGGCAGCGCCTCCAACCACTGCCGACACCCCGCAACGCGCCAACACGCCGGACGACGGCGCAGCCGATCAGGCCGCGCTGGAGCGGCAGATCGCCGACATCTGGCTGGAACTGCTGGCACGGCCGATCCAGCGCGACAGCGATTTCTTCCAGTCCGGCGGCGACAGCCTGATCGCCACGCGGATGATTGCCCGGCTGCACCGGCAAGGCCTGCGCGGCGCCACCTTGCAGGGCTTGTTCGCCAATCCGGTCCTGGCCGCATTTTGCAGCCTGCTCGCGTCGTCGCGCGAGGCCGACAGCACCCCCGCCCCCATCGCACTGGCACGCGGCAGCCAGGCCGGGCACGCCTTCGTGTTGCATGCCTCCGATGGCGAACTCGGTGCCTATCTACCGCTGGCCAACGCCCTGGATATCGAGGTGTTCGGGCTGCAGGCCCCGGAGGTGGTGACCGCCGGGAGCCTGAACGCACTGGCCGCAAGCTATGCCGCTGCGATCGGCCGCCTGCAGCCGCAGGGGCGGTCGACCTTGATCGGCTGGTCCTACGGCGCGTTCCTCGCCGCCGAGACCGCTCGCCAGCTGCACCAGGCCGGAGCCAAGGTGGAGCTGGTGCTGATCGATCCGGTCTGCCGCGCCGACTTCGCCTTCTCCAACCGCGCCACGCTGCTCCGCCTGATCGCCAACGGCAGGCACCAGGTGCCGCTGCCCGACGACCTGGAACAGCTCGACCCCGACGCACAGCTCGCCTGCTTCGCGCGCAGCGCGGAAGCAGCCGGGGTGCTTGCCGTCCCCCGCGATCCCGCACAGGCGCGCGCCTGGATCGAGCGCATCGCGCGATTGCTGGAGATGCTGGCCCGACATCCCGCGCCGGACCTGCTGCCAGTGCCGTGCCTGTGGCTGAGCGCAACCCGCCGCCCGGCGCACTGGACACCCGCCGAGCACGACTGGTCGCTGTGGGCGCCCCACGCCGAGCGGCACACGCTCGAGGCCGATCACTGGCAACTGCTGATGGACGACGGCAGCGCCCGACGCGCCGCTGGCCTGATCCGCCAGTGGCAACACCGCCCCCGTTGCATCGCCGAGCAGACCGCATGACCGCCTCCTCTCCTACCCCCCGGCGGGTGCTGATCGCCGGCGCCAAATTCGGCGAGATGTACCTCAACGCCTTTTTGCAGGACCAGCCCGGTCTGGAGCTGGCGGGCCTGCTGGCAACCGGCAGTGCACGCGCGCAGCAGTTAGCGCATGCCTTCGGGATTCCGCTGTACACCGCCATCGAACAACTCCCGGACGACATCGACATCGCCTGCGTGGTGGTGCGCTCCACCGTGGTGGGCGGCACCGGGACGGCGCTGGCCGAGGCCTTCCTGCGCCGCGGGATGCACGTGATCCAGGAGCACCCCATGCATCCGGACGACGCCGCACGCCTGCAGGCACTGGCGCATGCGCAAGGCCGGGCCTACTGGATCAACAGTTACTACGCGCATACCCCGGCCGGCGTGTGCTGGATTGATCGGGCGCGCCGCGTGCGCCAGTTGCTGGACGGTGAGGCGGCGCAGTTCGCCCAGCTGACGACCAGCCGGCAACTGCTGTATTCATCGCTAGACCTGTTGCTGCAGGCCTGCCAGGTCCCTGGCAGCGCCGAAGACGTCGCTGTCGAAGCCATCGCCGACCAGGATCGGGCCTTCCGGCTGCTGCGGTTGAATCTGGGGCAGTGTCAGGCGTCGTTACGTCTACAGACCTACCTGGACCCGCAGGATCCGGACCTGCACAGCCTGGTCATGCACCAGCTCACGTTGGGCTGGCCGTCCGGTTATCTGTCGCTGGAGGCCAGTCACGGGCCGGTGCTGTGGACAGCGGCGCTGTACGACCCACACCACCACGACAGCGACCGCAGCCTGTACCAGCGCGCGCACGACCAGGACGAGGATCCGTTCGCGCGCCCCGCCACCCAGGTGCTACACCCCGCGCCGCCGGATTGGCGGCACAGCCTCGAGATCGACGGCCCCACCGGCGTGGGCCGGGTGCTGCAGCTGCTGTGTCAGCATCTGGATGGCGCCGCGCTGCCGCTGGCGTTCGGTCCGGACTACCAACTCGCCCTGGCCAGCCTGTGGCAACAGGTGCTGCGCTGCGCCGGCCCCGCCCACGCGCGCAGCCTGCCCGCGCCGCGTCTGCTCGACCTGCGCGAACCGGCCACGCCGGGTCACGCCGAACCGATCGCGGCTCGATGACCCACGGCGGCAGGCTGCGCACACTGGTGACCGCGCCGGACCCGGCGCTGCACGTGGTGCTGTGCCCGTTCGCCGGCGGCAGCGGCGCGGCCTTCCGCAGCTGGCACGGCATTGACGCAGGCGAGCTGCAGGTATCCCTGGCGATCTATCCCGGCCGCGACCATCGCCTGCACGAGGCGTGCAGCACGGACATCGGTACGCTCGCCGCCGACCTAGTCGCAGCGCTTGCCGAAGCGCAGATCGCCCCGCAGCGCGCAGTGCTCGCCGGCCACAGCATGGGGGCTCAGGTCGCCTTCGAGGCCTGTGCGCTGCTGGAACGGCAGGGGGAATCGCCGGCCGGCCTGGCCCTGTCCGGCTGCCACGCGCCCCACCTGCGCGGGCGACGGCTGCTCAGCCCATTGGACGACCGCGCCTTCCTGACGCAGTTGGTCGACATCGGCGGCTGCAGCGCCGAGTTGCTGGCAGAGCCTGCACTGATGGCGCTGTTCCTGCCCATGCTGCGCGCCGACTTCCGCGCTACCGAAGGTTATCACCGCCCCGCGTCATCGAACCGGCAGCGCCTGCGCACGCCCGCCTTGCTGATTCACGGCAGCAACGACGCCGAAGCCGATCGCAGCGAGGTTGCGGCGTGGGCGCAGTGGCTACGCGACGCCGACGGCCCGGTCTGCATCGCCGGCGACCACTTCTACGCCACCCGGCGGCCACGCGCCTTTCTGAGCCATCTGGCGCGCCGCTTCGCATTCCACTCCACAGGCGTGACCCACGCCAGGTGATTCCATGAACGCACTCAGTAGCAACCCGCTTGCAGACGCCACCTCGGCCTGCGGCCCGTCCGATCCGCATCCCGCGCTGAGCGAATGCCTGCGCCGTTGGGCACAGCTGCATGCGTCCCGCACCGCGCTGGTGGACGAAGACCGCCGGATGTCGTTCGCCGACCTGGACCGCCGCGTGGACCGGCTGGCTGCGGGCCTGCATGCATTGGGACTGCGCAGCGGCGACCGCGCGATGCTGCAACTACCGAACGGCATGGGATTTGTCACGGTTTGCTTCGCACTGCTGCGCCTGGGCGTGATTCCAGTGCTGGTGATGCCCACCCAGCGCGCGCACGACATCGACGCGCTGTGTCGCCTGGCCGAGCCGGCAGCCTATTTCGTGCCGGACCAGGTCGGCGGTTTCGACTACCGGCCGCTGGCCGCGCAGATGGCGCAGGCGCACCCCTGCCTGCGCGCGGTGGTCATCGATGGCGAGCCCGGCCCACAGGCTCCCGGCACCTACGCGCTCGCCAGCCTGGAGGACGAACCACGGCCATGGCCGGTTCCTGCGCCTGGCGACACCGCGCTGCTGTTGCTCTCGGGCGGAACCACCGGCGTGCCGAAGCTGATTGCGCGCACCCATCGCGACTACGCCTACAACTTCAGCGCCTCGGCCGAGCTATGCGGCCTGGACGAGACCACCGTGTACCTGGCGGTGCTGCCGATCGCCCATAACTTCACCCTGGCCTGCCCCGGCATCCTCGGCACGCTGGCGCGCGGCGGCACCGTGGTGCTGTCGCGCAGTGCCAGCTGCGACGAGGCGATGCCGTTGATTGAACGCGAACGCGTCACCCATGTGGCGCTGGTACCGCCGCTGGCGCAGTTGTGGGTGCAGGCCCGCGACTGGGAGGACAGCGACCTGTCCAGCCTGCGCCTGGTCCAGATCGGCGGCTCGCGGCTGGAACCGGCACTGGCACGGCGCGTCCCCGACGCGCTGGGCCCGCTGCAACAGGTGTTCGGCATGGCCGAAGGGCTGCTGTGCTACACCCGGCTAGACGATCCGGCCGACACCATCCTGCACACCCAGGGACGGCCGCTATCGCCGCAGGACCAGATCCTCATCGTCGACGAGCACGAACAACAGGTGCCGCCGGGCAACGTCGGGCAACTGCTCACCCGCGGCCCCTACACCATCGGCAGCTATTACCGCGCCACCGAACAGCATGCCAGCAGCTTCACCCGCGATGGCTACTACCGCACCGGCGATCTGGTGCGCCAGGACCCGGCCGGCAACCTGATCGTGGAAGGCCGCATCAAGGAGCAGATCCAGCGCGGCGGCGAGAAGATCTCCACCGCCGAGGTCGAGTTCGCACTCGGCAAGCTTGCCGGTGTAGGGGCGGCGGTGGTCGTGGGGGTACCCGACACCGTGCTGGGCGAGCGAATCTGCGCCTTCGTGCAGCCGAGCGACAGCGGCATCGACATCGCCAGCTTGCGCCAGGCGCTGCGCGCGCAAGGCCTGAGCGCCTTCAAACTGCCCGACCAAGCGGAAACGATCGCAGCCTGGCCACTGACCCCGGTGGGCAAGATCGACAAGCAGCGGCTGATCGCAATCGCCCAGGAGCGGCGCGCCAGCGCATCCGCAGCATCGCCGCCGCCCGCCGCGCGCTACGCCGAACGCTGCGTTGCAGTGACTACCCCGCCGCTGGAGCTGGCCACGCGGCTGGCCGCCACTGTGGAGTCACAGCACTACACGCTGTACGAACGCGGCGACGAATGCAGCATCGGCCTGGATGCGGTGTTGCAGGTGGTGATCGAGCCGGACGGAACCGTGCGCCGCAGCGACGCTGCGCTCGGCCCGGCGTCCTCGCCGTGCGCGGGCCTCGCCCAGGCGCTCGCCGGGATTCCGTTCGAAGGCTGGCGTGCCTATGGCCGCGCCGATTTCGAATTGGCCCACCTGCTGCATGATGGCCTTGGCGGTAGCCAGGGCAGCCGGCCGTTGCTCACATTGTCCATTCCCCGCGCCGAAATCCGCTTGCGCCCCGGCCAGGCGCTGCTGCGTGCACTGGATTCGGCCGATCTGGATGACCTGCAAGCGCGCGTGGTCGCCCAGGATGCCGCCAGCGAGCCGGCGGCGGGCCAACCTGTCCAGATCGGCGTGGACACGCACCCAGGCGAGGAGCGCCTCTACAAGCAGCACGTCGCCGCTGTCCTAGCCGAGATGCATGCGCATGCCTACCAGAAGGTCATTCTGTCGCGCACCGTCGAAGCGCCGGCAGACCTCGATATGGCGGCCAGCTATCTGGCAGGCCGCCGCTACAACACGCCGGCACGCTCCTTCCTGCTGCGCGACGGCGCCTTCCAGGCCTATGGATTCAGCCCCGAGACGGTGGTGGAAATCGATGCCCTGGGCCGGGTCTCCACCCAACCGCTGGCCGGCACCCGCGCACTGTGCGGCGATTCGGCAGAGAACGAACGGCTACGCCGCGAACTGCTCGCCGACCCCAAGGAAATCGCCGAACACGCCGTCTCGGTGAAGCTCGCCTTGCAGGAAATGGCGCTCATCTGCAGCCCCGACTCTCTGGGCGTGAGCGAGTTCATGGAGGTCTCTTGCCGAGGCAGTGTGCAGCACCTCGCCTCGCGGGTCAGCGGCCGGCTGGCATCGGGGCGCGATGCCTGGAGTGCCTTCGAGACGCTGTTCCCGGCGGTGACCGCATCCGGCATCCCCAAACGCGAGGCGCTGGACAGCATCCGACGCCACGAACCGGCACCGCGCGGGCTCTACAGCGGCTGCGTCCTGCTGGTCGACAGCGATGGCGCGATGGACGCCGCACTGGTCCTGCGCGCGGTTTACCGACACGGCGAGCGCTGCTGGCTGCAGGCCGGCGCCGGCCTGGTGCCCTCCTCCACGACGGAACGGGAATGGACGGAAACCTGCGAAAAACTGGCCTCGGTGGCTTGCCATCTACGCCGACGTCCCCTCCCCGACGCCGCCGACTGACATCCCCTGCACCTCGCTGAGCACGCCCCCGCCAGCACGACCTCGCACAAACGCCTGCCTCCCACGTCGATCGCCGCACATCGCCGCTCACCAGGAGCCCCCATGACAGACAGCCTCGCCGCATCCCAGGACGCCTACACCCAGTCCGCCGAGTGGTATGACATCCTGTCCGAGCAACATTGGACAGCGCGCCACGCGTCGGTGTCCGGTGCCCTGCGCGCCGCCTGCCCCGACGCACGCGTCGCGCTCGACATCGGCACAGGCACCGGCATGGCGCTCGAGCTCATCGCCGACGCCTTGCCACTGGCCGACATCCACGCCCTATAACCCTCAGCCTCGATGCGCGCAGGGCTGATGGCGCGCGTCCTTGCCGACGCCCAACTGCACCGCCGGGTCACCGTGCACCCCGCCGACATCGCCCAGGCCTCGTTGCCTGCCAGCATCGATGTGGCGCTGGCCTGCGGGTGCATCGGCTTCTTCGACCCGCCCACGCGGCGCGCGCTCTGGCCACGACTGGCGGCAGCGCTGGCACCGGCAGGCGTGGTGCTGGTGGACGTGATGCCGCTGGACCGGCCGCAATCCATCCCCGAGTCGCAGGTGGCCGACGTCCAGGTGGGACGGCACCGTTACCAGATCTGGCTCAGCGGGCAACCTGCCGGAGCGGACCCGGAGCTCATCCGCTGGCGGACGCGCTTCGGCCAAAGCGATGGCGCTGCACAACTCCGCAGCTTTGCGATCGAGCGCGAGTGGCGAGCGTTCGGTCTGGACACCGTACTGGACGAAGCCGCTGCAGCCGGCTTCACCGCCGAGCGACTGACCGACAGCCCGGTTCCCGCTGCGTTGCTGCGGCGGGCATGAGCATGCGGTCACGCCTTAGCCGATGGTGCGGGTGCCGTCGGCAACGCGCGCGCGGTCCGGCACGCGTTGCGCTCGCTGCAGACCTGAGGCGCGGTTGCGCGCGCGGAAATTCCTGCGCCAGCCAATCGCGTCCCCTGCCGCAACACGTCAACCGTGACGGACATCAATTGTTATGTTAAAACATAACATCCTGTTCACTTGGCGACTGCGTCCCGACCCTGATTGCATCAAGACCATCCACCCCCTGTGCTGCGTATCGACACCTTGTCCGCGTGAGTGGAAGTGCCGGCGTTTCACCGCATGTCGGCGCGGACCCGCACGCGACGGCGGCAATCCGGCGCTGCGCCTGTGATCGCCCAGCTGCACTGACGGTATCGCGCCTCTGCGGGTACCGGAGGCTGCGAAGGACTCGCATCCCTGCGCCGTCGGCGATGGCTTGCAACGACACACCACTGCCCGACTGGCGCCGCACCAGACCGGATCGACGCGCCTGCCTCTCCGCTCCGCAGGCGCTGCCGCAGCACGTCGCCGGCGCTGCGCTTTTTCCACATTCACGGCACCCACTTCAAGGCACTGGACGCATGACCGCCCCCTCCGGCTTACTGATAGAAGGCTTGACCAAGACCTACCGCAACGGCGTCCACGCGCTCGCCGGGGTGGACCTGCATGTGCAATCCGGCATGTATGGGCTGCTCGGGCCCAACGGTGCCGGCAAGAGCAGCCTGATGCGCACCCTGGCCACCTTGCAGCCCCCCGACAGCGGCCGGATTCAGCTGGATGGTGTGGACGTGCTCGCAGACCCTGACCACCTGCGCCGGCGCCTGGGCTATCTGCCGCAGCAGATTGGCGCCTATCCCGGCATGTCCGCGCGCACGCTGCTGGATCGGTTCGCCTGGCTCAAGGGACGCACCGACCGAGGCGAGCGCCGCGACGAGGTGCACTGCCTGCTGGAGAAGGTCAATCTGGCCCAGGTCGCCGACCGCGAGGTCGCCAGCTATTCCGGCGGGATGCTGCGCCGCTTCGGCATCGCGCTGGCACTGGTCGGCGCGCCACGTCTGCTGATCGTCGACGAACCGACCGCCGGGCTGGATCCGGCCGAGCGCAATCGCTTCCACCATGTCCTTGCCGAGGTAGCGGCCAACGCCATCGTGCTGCTGTCCACCCATATCGTCGAGGACGTGGAAAATCTCTGCCGGCGCCTGGCGATCCTGGCGGCCGGGCGCATCGTCGCCGAAGGTACCCCGGACGCGCTGATCGCGCCCTATCGCGGTCGCCTGTGGCACTGCGTGGTGCCGCGCGGTCAGCCACTGCCGCCCCATCTGCATGCCATCGCTAGCCCCGAGGGCTCACACGTGATCGCACTGGCGCAGCAGGCGCCGGATCCCCGCTTCGTGTCGCACCTGCCGCGCCTGGAAGACGTGTATTACGCCGCGTTGGCGCAGGCGCAGGCCAACGTCGCGGAGGCGGCATGAGCGCAGCGCAGCTGCTGCTGCAGGAAGCGCGCGCGGAGCTGCGCGCCGGGTTGCGCAGCGGCATTGTCGGCCTGGTCTTCGTCGGCCTGGCCGGCTATCTGCTGATGTGCCTGACCAATGCCGACTACGTGCAGCAGATGGGCGGTACCGACATTCCGCGCAACGCTCCCAGCCTGATCTACCTGATGTCCACCGGCTGCATGTTCTTCCTGTTCTTCGCCTGGGCCTGGGTGTTTGCGCAACCACTGCTGCGCGACCGCCAAGCCGATCTGCATTAAGTGGTGTTGTCGCTGCCGATCTGCCTGCCGGCCTTGCTGTGGGGACGCTTCATTGGCGCCGCACTGGTCGGCGCGCTGCTGGCCAGTGCGTTGATCGTGGGTTTCATCGCCGCCCCGGTGCTGGGCTGGCTGGGCCTGGTGCCAGCCGGTTCGATCGCTGCCCTGCCATGGCGCGCCTTGCTGTTCGCCTGGGGCTGGCTGTTGCTGCCGGCCGGCACCGGCATCGGCGCGCTGTACTACCTGATCACCCTGCGCACCCGCAGCGTGGCCGGCGCCTTCGGTCTGTCGGCGCTGTTGATGCTGCTGTGGATGTTCGCGGTGGTGGTGCTCAAAGGCGGCGACATCAATCCGCTGCTGGCGGCAGTACTGGATCCGTCGCTGTTCACCTTTGCGCATACCCGCATCGAGGCCTGGACGCCCCTGCAGAAATCCACCGCATTGCTGCCGATGACGCCGGGGTTCCTGCTCAACCGCGCAGTCTGGGGTGTACTGCCGCTGGCGCTGCTGGCCTGGGCGCTGCATGGCGTCCGACGCGAATCGCTGGTGCTGGAAACGGCGCCACCGCGTGCTGCCGTTTCCGCCGCGGCGGCCATCCAGATGCTGGCCGTGCGGCGGTCACTGGCGCCGGTTGCTGCGTCGCACTGGGGGATCGCGCTGTGGCTGGAAACGTATTGGCAGCTACGGCAACTCGCACGCAGCCGTGGCTGGTGGGCCGGCATGACCGTCCTGGCCGCCATGTGCGTGCTCAGCGCATTCGTCCATGGCATCTGGCATGCCGACGGCCCGCTGCTGCCAAGACCGGACCTGCTGCTGCCGCTGCTCAAGGACGCCACCTATCTGGTGATCGCGTTCCTGATCGCCGCCTTGGTCGGCTGGCTCTGGCGACGCGACCAGGTGGATGGTTTCGACAGCATGTTCGACGCGCTCCCTGCGCCGATCTGGCTACGCCCGTTCGCGCGCGCCTTGGCGGTGATCGCCACGACCGTGCTGCTGTCGCTGCTGCCGGGTGGCGCCGCCGTGCTGGTTACCGCCCTTGCCTTGCCTGCAGCCCTGGACCTGAGCGATGCCCTGCTCTATCAGCTGCTGGTGATGGCGCCGCCGCTGCTCGAGCTGGGCCTATTGAGCTTTCTGGTGCATGCGCTGTGCCGCCGGGCCGGTGTCGCCTACAGCCTGTCGATGCTGCTGACGTTCATCCTGGTGGTGAACCATGAGCTGGGGATGGCGGACTACCCGCTGTACCAGGTCGGCATTCCGGTCCATCTGCAGCTGTCGGGGCTGAGCGGCTGGGCGCCTTGGCACGCGTATCTGCTCGCCCTGGACGGCTACAAGCTGGCGCTGGGCGCACTGTTGGTCGCCGCTGCGGTGCTGGTGCTGCCACGCGGTGTCGATAGCCGGTTGCGCCAGCGCGCCGGGCAGCGCTGCAACCGCTTGCGCGGACCGGTGGGTGTGCTCGGCAGCGTTGCGGTGGTCGGTCTGCTGGGGCTGGGCACGCTGCTGAATGCCCAGCTGATCGGGAATGGCGGCTATCGGCCGTTGGCGCTCATCCAGCGCGATGACGCCGCCTGGGAACGGCGCTGGCTGGTCGACGCCGGTGCTTACACGGTCGCCGGCGGCGACCTTCGCCTGCAGCTGGATCCAGCCGCCGAGCGCCTGCAGGGAGAGTGGACGCTGCGCGGCGTACGTGCCGCTACCGGCAACCTGCATGCCGAACTGCCGAACGGATTCGCCCTGCAGCGCGCCACGGTCGACGGCCGCAGCGTGGGGGCGGAGCTCGCCCATGCGCATCTGGTCGTGCCGCTCGGCGCCTGCGCCACCCGTGCCACCGGCTGTACGGTACGACTGCGATGGTCGCTCGCGCCCAACCGATGGTCGGCCGACGGCCAGCCGCCATGGCTGGGTCACGCCGGCTTCTGGTTACGTGCGCAGGACGCTGCACCGCGGCTGGGGCTGGATCCGGATCGGGTGCTCAGAAGCGCTGGCGATCGGCGTCGCTACGGCCTGGGTGAGGCTGTCGTCCTGCCGCCCGATGCCGCATCGGTCGCCAGCGACGCGATCGCCCCGAGTGGGACATGGCATTGGTCGTTGCAACGTGGCGGCACCGTCTCCACTGCCGTCACGCATGGCCAGACGCAGGGTCCATTGACGTTCGCAGTGGCATGGGCGGCTGATCCGCACCAGACCCTGGTGGGTCCAGTGCGGATCACCCACGACCGCCACCGCGCCGACAGCGCACCCGGTATCGGCGCCGACGTGCAGGCCATGCAGGCCTGCGTGCAGCGGCGGCTGGGACACGTCGGTGTGGTGCAGGAGATCGCGCAGTGGCCGCGCGGCCTGGGCGAACCACGTCTGCTCGGCACCACCCTGGTGCTGCCGGAAGCGCCAAGCTGGGACGTGGCCGATCTGGGCGTAGGCCGCTCGCTGCGGCGCGCGCGCATTGCCTCGGCACTGGCGCGGCAAGCGCTGGCCAACGCGGCCGATCTGCGGCAGGGCCGCAGCACCGCCTGGTTGAGCGACGGGGTGGCCGGTGCGCTCGGCCTGCTGTGTGTCGGCGATGTCGATGGGCTGGCTGCCTTGCAGCAGACGCTGATCCGCGCCTCGGACACCACCGCACGCGTGCTGGCCGACAGCGATGTCCCGGTCGATGCGGTGAGCCTGGCGCGCAGTTCCGGCTGGGCGCAGCACTACGCCGCATTGGCGGCGTTGGACTGGACCGCGCGCCAGCGCCCGCAGGATTTCGACGCGTTGACCCGCCAGCTCGCCGCACGGGTGCCGTTGGCCGATGCACTGGCCGCACACGCCGGGCCGCAGGCCGCCGCAGAACAGCTGGGCGCACCGCTGGCCTCGCAGCTGTCACTGCATCGCGATCGCGCCGGGACCCGCATCGACGCCAGCCGCTGGCGCTGGCACGGCGGCGGCTGGAAACGTGCAACCGACAGCCTCCCGCATTACCGCCTGCTCACGCGTCACGACGGACGCGTGCGGTTGCAGGCCGCGCCATCCAGCTACCCGCGCTATCCATCCGACAGCGATGGACTGCTGCTCGACGCCTGGCCCTCCTATCAGCGCAACCCGCAACAGATGTTGCTGCATCCCGACGCGGGCAACCCGCCACCGCCCTGATTCCGCGATGCCAGCCCATCGTGGCGCGGCAGCGGCGCCAGCCCCCTCTCCTCCCCGCCTTTTCCCATCCAAGGATTCTCCATGCCGTCCACCGTATTGCTTGTCGCTCGCGGCAGATCGCGTTACCGCGCCAACGCGCCCGCCGCGGCCATCGTCATGGCCCTGCTGCCGGTAGCCGCGCTCGCCGACTCCGGCTCCGGCTCCGGTAACGACGATGCCAAACAGGCCACCGATCTGCCCACCGTCACCGTCAGTGCCCGGCTGGCCGACGAAAGCGCCAAGGATGTGCCGTTCGGCCTCAGCGTGACGCGCCGCAGCGATATCGAGGCCGGGCGTCTGCTCAACATCAAGGAGGTGCTGCGCAACACGCCCGGCGTGGACGTGAGCTCCTACGGCGGCAGCAACGACGGCAATGTCCGCATCCGCGGCGTCGGCTCGCTCAATCAGGTCAGCATGGACGACGGCTCGGTTGTATTGAATGTCGATGGCGTGGCGATCTCGATGCGCCACGCCTCGTTGGCGACCTTCGATGTCGAGCAGGTCGAAGTGCTCAAGGGGCCGCAAGGTACCTTGTTCGGTCGCAACAGCGAAGCCGGCGCCATCAATGTCACCAGTCGCCGGCCAACCCGCGAACGCGAAGGCTATGTGCGCGTGGAAGCCGGCGAGCAGGGCCAGCAGTTGCAGGAAGCCGCGCTCGGCGGCGCGCTGTCCGAGCATCTCTCCGGGCACATCGCGGTGCGTCACAGCGGCTACGACGCCTGGGTGGATAACGCACAGGACGGCCGCCCGCTGGTCGAACCCAGAGAAACCGCGCTGCGCGGCAGCCTGTTATGGGACCTTGCCGACAGCACCAAGGCGCTGCTGATTCTCGAGGGCCAGAATACCCGCCATGAAGTGGCACAGGAGGTGCTGCGTCCGTTCGGCGAGCAACCCAGCCTGGACCTGACACCTGGCGTGTTCGATGGCAACCGCAAGCAAATGCGGCGCTACTCGCTGCAGATCGAGCATGACCTCGACAACAGCCGCATCACTTCGATCACCGCACATACCTGCGCCGATTTCACCGGCGGCAAGGGGTACGACCGCCGCCTCACCCAGGCCCTGTTCGGCTCGGCGTTCGAGTATCTGGCCACCGACGTCTCCGAAGAACGCGTCAACAGCCAGGACCTGCGTTGGTCCTCGTTGCCGCAGGCGCAGATGTTCTGGGTAACCGGGGTGAACCTGCTGCACTCGCAGCGCAGTTTCGACTCGCTGTTTGCAAGCACCGGCAACCAGCAGCTGCGCGACTTCGGCACCGACAGCTATGCGCTGTACGGCGAGGCCACGCTGCCCTTGGGCCAGACGTTCAAGCTTACCGGCGGGTTGCGCTACTCGCGCGATCGCAAGACCTATCACGGGTTGTATCGCGTCAGCGGCAGCGCTGTCGGCGACAGCCGCCGGGTTGGCGACGATTACCTGACCGGCCGCACCGCGCTGTCCTACGCCTGGAGCGACACCACCAACGTGTACGCGGTGTACGCACGCGGCTACAAATCGCAAGGGTTCAACGACTACGCGACCCAGCCGATCGACAGCCGGCCCTATCGCGCCGCCACGGTGAACAGCAGCGAGATCGGCTTCAAGCATGCGTCCGCAGACCAACGTTTCTCGCTGGACGGCGCGGTGTACCTGAACCAGGTCCGCGACGACCATCTGCTTGGCTACGATGTCGCGACGCTGGCGGTCAGCACGGTCAATGCGGACACCCGCAGCAAGGGCGCCGAACTGCAGGGCAACTGGCACCTGCCGAGCGGCTGGACGCTCGGCGCCGGCCTCAGCTACATCGATGCCAACATCACCAGTACCGCCATTGGCGTCTCCGGTGGCGATGTCGCCGCCGGCAACCGTGTCTCCGATGTTCCGCACCTGAGCGGCAACCTCAGTCTTGCCTACCACCGCGAGCTGGCCCAGTTCTGGGGCCTGGGGGCGCCCGCGCTGAACGCACGTCTGGGCTACCGCGGGGTCGGCAATCGTCCGGCCAATCCACAGAACAACTTCGACCTGGCCGGTTACCAGAAAATCGACCTGCGCATCGGCCTGGAAAACGGCAACGCCGAGCTGTATGCCTGGGCTGACAATCTCGGCGACGATCGCTACGACCTCTACGGCAACTACGCTGCTCCAGGCGTCGTCACCGGCTTGCCGGCGCGCGGCCGCACGCTGGGGCTGGGGTTCCAATACTCTTTCTGAGCGCAAGCCTCTTACCGATCGACTCTGGGATGTGAGGCGCTTGGTTCGCCCCATCCACACGCAATGCCTGCGGGAATGCTGCGCAGTGCGAACGTGGCACAAGCGCCCAGGTTCTCAAGCAGCGTCGTGCTCGCTACGCTGGCGTGAGCGGTCAAGCGCTTGATGTGCATGCCGGGCAGGCGCGGGCATCCTGCGTGCCAGTCGGTGAACCGGCCGGCCCCTACGCCACCACGCGGGGCCGCACCTTGCGCTCGATCTCGCTGCTGTTGGGCAAGGTCTTCAGATCGTAGCTGGCCTGTAGCGCCAGCCAGGACGCTGCATCGCCACTGAAGTGGCGTGCAAGCCGCGCCGCGGTGTCGGCGCTGACGGCACGCTCGCCGTGCACAACGACTCGCCGAGGCGACGGCGTGGCCGGGGATTGGCGGAAAGCGGCGTACGGATGTGCCGCGGCGACGAGTCAGACCGATCTGACCGAGCCGAGGAGCCGATCCCCGGCCGCGCTGCCGCCCCCATCGAAGCGAGTGACTGACGGACGACGCGGGGCCGTACCATCACCCAACGCTCCTCTGGCGAACGGGGCCTGAAGCGAGACCTCATCGAGTTTCTCAAGAAGCTCTCTAAGGCAAGGAAGGTAACGCGCCGCGCTGGCGGCCTCAACGAAGCCCGGCAAAAATGGCCAACAGCCCGGAACGACGACTTTCTGGCGCTTCACCTGAGCACGTCTATCAAGTCCGCCGCGGTCGCGCCGATATCGCTTGCATGGACAGACTCAGCATCATCGGACTGGTGCTGGCGATCGTGGCGATCGTCGGCGGCAGCGTATTGAAGGGCGCCGGCATTTCGTCGCTGTGGTCGCCGGCTGCCTTCGTGATCGTCATCGTAGGCACGGTGGCGGCGATTCTGCTGCATACCTCGCCGGCGGTTTTCCGGCGCGCATTCAAGATCCTGCGCTGGGTGATCCAGCCGCCGGCCAGCGACCGGCCGCAGTTGGTCGCCCGCATCGTGGACTGGAGCAATACCGCGCGTCGCCAGGGCCTGCTGGGCCTGGAGGACCAGTTGCCGCGCCTGGACGACCCGTTCCTGCGCAAGGGCCTGCAGATGCTGGTCGATGGCGTGGAGCCGGAGGCCATGCGCCACATGCTGGAAATCGAGGTGGACAATCAGGAGCGTCAGGATCTCGCCGCGGCCAAGGTGTTCGAGGGCATGGGCATCTATGCGCCCACGCTGGGCATCATCGGCGCGGTATTGGGCCTGATGGCGGTGATGAAGAACCTGGCCGACCCGGCCATGCTCGGCCACGGCATCGCGGCGGCGTTCACCGCCACCATCTACGGCATCGCCTCGGCCAACCTGCTGTTCCTGCCGGTGGCCGCCAAGCTCAAGAGCGTGATCCATTGCAGCACCAACGAGCGCGAGATGGCCATCGAAGGGCTGATCGCGATCGCGCAAGGCGAGAACCCGCGCAACATCGAGTCGAAATTGGCAGGCTACTTGCATTAACTCGTCATGGCCCGCCGTCGCAAACACCACGAAGACCATGGCAACCACGAAGCGTGGGCGATTCCGTATGCCGACCTGATGACGCTGCTGCTGGCGTTCTTCGTGGTGATGTACGCCATCTCCTCGCTCAACGAGGGCAAATACAAGGTGATGGCGCAGGCGCTGACCAGCGCCTTCGGGGGTTCGTCGAACACCGCCAGCCCGGTGCAGATCGGCAAGACCCAGACCCTGGGCGCCGACTACGACCGCCCATCGGTGATCAAGGCCGGCGCGCCGATGGCCGCATCCAACGGCCCCACCGACCCCACCCTGCTGCCGTCCATGGCCGCGCAGATGCGCATGCCGGTGTCGCTGCGCAACCAGACCCAGCTGGCGCGCGCGCAGCGCCAGATGGATGCGGTGGAGCAACAGCTGAGCAAGACGCTGTCGCCGCTGATCGAGAAGAAACTCATCACCATCCGCCGCAACGATCTGTGGATCGAGGTGGAGATCAACAGCGACATCCTGTTCGGCACCGGCTCGGCCACCCTGGCCGGCGGCGCCCGCGGGACGCTGTCCACCTTGGCGTCGGTGCTGCGCGATGCGCCCAACGGCGTGCGCGTGGAGGGCTATACCGACAATCAACCCATCGCCACCGTGCAGTTCCCCTCCAATTGGGAGCTGTCGGCGGCCCGTGCGGCCAGCGTGGTGCACCTGTTTGCCGACGACGGCATCGCCCCGCAACGATTGGCGATGGTGGGCTATGGAGAATTCCGCGCACGTGCCGATAACAGCACTGAGGCGGGACGGAATGCGAACCGGCGTGTGGTGTTGATCATCCTCGCTGACTCGGCTGGCTCACTCGCACCCGATCCGCCATCGCAGATGCATGCGACCGCCGCCGGGGCGCCCAAGCTTCCCAAGTCTGACGGCGGCCAAACGGCCGTCACCACCGAAAGCGGCACAAGTTCCGTCCCCGCCGTAATTCAAGGAGTGCAGTGACATGCGTATCTGGGCAATCGCCAACCAAAAGGGCGGCGTCGGCAAGACCACCACGACCCTGGCATTGGGTCGCGGCCTGGCCGCGCTCGGCCACCGCGTCTTGTTGATCGACCTCGATCCGCACTCCTCGCTCACCCGCGCCTTCGGCGTGGCGATCGACCCGCCGCCGCGCGGGGTGCTGGACCTGTTCGGCACTCCACCGAGCGACCTGGCCAGCCTGGCACACGAAAGCGCCATCCCCGGCCTGTCGTACGTGTGCGCACAAGCCGCACTGGCCACGCTGGAGCGCCGCAGCGCCAACCAGCCCGGCCTGGGTTTGGCCCTGCAGAACGCGATGACCCGCCACGCCGGCCAGCACGACTACATCCTGCTAGACTGCCCGCCCACGCTCGGCCTGCTGATGATCAACGCATTGGCCGCCTGCGACCGCGTGGTGGTGCCGACCCAGGCCGAACCCCTTGCCCTGCATGGCCTGGCCAGTATGGTGCGCACCGCCGACATGGTGCAGCGCTCGCGTCGCCGCGAACTGCCAGTGTCGATCCTGCCGACCCTGTTCGACCGCCGCACCCGCGCCGGCAACGAAACGCTCAAAGAGATGCAGACCACCTACGGCCCGGTGGTGTGGGAAGACGCCGTTCCGATGGACACCCGTCTCTGCAATGCCGCCGCACTCACCGTCCCTGCCACCGGCGGCGACTATCAGGGCCGCGGCCTGTCCGCCTATCGTCGCGCGCTGGAATGGGTGCTGGCCGATGACGCGATGCGTATGGAGCAAGCCGCATGAGCAACCACACCGCCAACGGTGAGCTGGACGATTATCTGGAAGGCTTGCTGCACGATGCCGGCGTGGAGCTTCCCGCTGCCGTCGCAAGCACTCCAGTCGCTGTGCCCCTGGCCGCCGAGCCGGCCGCCGCGCTCGCCACGATCGAAGACAGCGACGTCGCTGTCGCCGACGCGCCGGTTGCGGTCGCCGCAACGCCGGAGGCCATTGCCGCCGATTTCGTGGCCGAAATGGACGCCGATCCTGCCTTCGCGCCGGTCGTCGCCGCACCCAGTGCTGCCGACATCGCCGCCGATTTCCTGGCCGAAATGGATGCCGATCCTGCCTTCGCGCCGGTCGTCGCCAAGCCCAGCGCCGACGACATCGCCGCCGATTTCGTGGCCGAAATGGACGCCGATCCTGCCTTCGCGCCGGTCGTCGCCAAGCCCAGCGCCGCAGACATCGCTGCCGACTTCCTGGCCGAAATGGATGCCGACCCCGCCTTCGGTCCGCCGGTGGTTGCCGCACCGAGCGCTGCCGACATCGCCGCCGATTTCCTGGCCGAGATGGATGCAGACCCGGCATTCGCTCCAGCCACGCCCAGCGCGTTCATGAGCACGGCCGATCTGATGGCCGAAATGGACGCGGACCCCGCCTTTGGGGCCGCGCCGTCTTCGGTGGACCTGCTGACTGCCGATCTGCTGGCAGAAATGGATGCCGACCCGGCCTTCGGGCTGGAGCCCGCAACGGTCGCGGTGGCGACGCCCGCGTCAGCTCCCGCCGCGCTGCCACCACGCGCGGCCCCGGCACCTGCCCGTGCCGCGCCGGCGCCGATCGCACCGACCGGGCTGCAGGCGCTGCTGGCTCCCGGCCAGGCCGACAAGATCCACGCCGAGCGCCGTGCCAGCGAGCGCAGCACCCGCTGGCTGCGCCTGCGCTGTGGCGAACAGACCTATGCGCTGGAACTGCTCAAGGTGCAGGAGGTGGTGCTGCCAGTGCCATTGCTGCCATTGCGCGGCACGCCCAGCGCCATGCTGGGCATCATGAACCTGCGTGGTCAGGTGGTGCCGGTGATCGATCTGGGCATCCACCTGGGCTCATCGCCGGTGGACATGGACCTGCAGACGCGGGTGGTGGTGCTGGAAGAAAACGGCGAAACCATGGGCTTGCGCGTGTCGGCCGTGGAAGACGTCACCAGCCTCACCGACCAGCAGATCGAACCGCCGGACAACGCCCGGCTGTGTCGCATCTCCAACAACCTGTTCCGCGGCGTCGCGCGCCTGGGCCATCAGCCGATGATCCTGCTCGATGCCACGCACCTGCTGCACTGAAACGCGCGTGAACCTGACCCCAGGCTTGCACAATCTGGCGTCTGGCCGATTCACCGTTAAAGCTTTCCCGCCCCCCGCCGTTAGTACGCATAGAACCATCCGTTCGGAGCAACAATGAGCACAGTGACATTGGGTGAGGATCTCGGCATCGAGACCAGCGCCGACCTCAAGCAGAAGCTTGCCGGATTCCTCACCCAGGACGGCGACCTGGTGCTTGATGCCGGTGAAGTCCGGCGTATCCACACCGCCAGCGTGCAGTTGCTCTGCGCCTTCGTGCAGAGCCGCCGCCAGGCCGGTCTGCATACCGAATTCGATGGCTGTAACGACACCTTTAGAGATGCGGCCCGTCTGCTCGGCGTCACTGACGCGCTCGGACTTCCCGCATCCAATGACAACCTGAAATCTGTGGAGAACGCCGCATGAGCGCACGTATCTTGGTGGTGGACGATTCGGCGTCGATGCGCCAGATGGTCTCTTTCGCCCTCACCTCTGCCGGCTTTGCCGTCGAAGAAGCCGAAGACGGCGCCGTTGCGCTGGGCCGCGCGAAGGGCCAGCGCTTCAATGCGGTGGTGACCGACGTGAACATGCCCAACATGGACGGCATCTCGCTGATCCGCGAGCTGCGCCAGCTGCCGGACTACAAGTTTACCCCGATGCTGATGCTCACCACCGAATCGGCGGCCGACAAGAAGTCCGAAGGCAAGGCGGCCGGTGCCACCGGTTGGCTGGTCAAGCCGTTCAATCCAGAACAGCTGATCGCCACCGTGCAGAAAGTTCTCGGTTAACCCTTACTCGCTTCACCATCGGATCTCACGCCCATGAGCATGGACCTGCAACGTTTCCACGCCACCTTTTTCGAGGAAAGCCGTGAAGGGCTCGACGCGATGGAGGCCGGGCTGTTGTCCCTTGAAGAGGGCAACCGCGACCCGGAAATCATCAACTCGGTGTTCCGCGCCGCGCACTCCATCAAGGGCGGCGCTGCCACCTTCGGGTTCGAGGCCGTTGCCGGCCTGACCCACGTGCTGGAAACGCTGCTGGACGAGCTGCGCTCCAACAAGCGCCAGCTCGAAGCCAATGCGGTCGATGCCATGCTGGGCTCGGTCGACGTGCTGCGCGCCCTGCTACGCGAAGCCGAACACGGCACCCCGGCCGACCCGGCCGCGGTCAAGGCCGTGCATACCCGCCTCAACGCGGTGCTGGCCGGCGAAGCGCCGGCCGCCGCGGTGGTGGCCAAGCCCAAGGAAGAAGAACCCGAAGCCTGGCACATCGGTTTCACCCCGGCGCCGTCGCTGTTCATGAGCGGCAACGACCCGCTGCGCATCATCCGCGAGCTGGAGCATCTGGGCCCGCTGCAGATCGCCGCGCGCCTGGAGCGCATGCCGGGCTTTGAAAACATCGACCCGCTGGAAGCCTATCTGGCGTGGGATCTGGGCCTGATCGGCAAGATTCCGCGCAGCAAGATCGAAGACACCTTCGCCTGGGTGGTGGACGATTGCGAGCTGGACATCCGTCCGATGGCGGTCCCCGGCCCGCCACCGAGCCTGGCGGTGGAAGCCGCCGCGCCAGTGGCCGCCGTTGCACCGGTCGCTGCCGCTGCTGAACCCGTTGCCGCTGCCGCAACGCCGGCCAAGGCGGCCGCCGCAGAGGCCGAAAGCTCCATCCGCGTCAGCGTGGACAAGGTCGATGCACTGATCAATCTGGTCGGCGAGTTGGTCATTACGCAGGCCATGCTCAAGCAGGTCTCCACCGGCCTGGACCCGGCACATGCCGAACAGTTGTTCGCCGGCCTGGACCTGCTCGAGCGCAACACCCGCGATCTGCAGGAAGCGGTCATCGGCGTGCGCATGCTGCCGGTGGACGCGGTGTTCCGCCGCTTCCCGCGCTTGGTGCGCGACCTCTCCAGCCGGCTCGGCAAGCAGGTCCGCCTGCGCACGATTGGCGAAAGCACGGAGCTGGACAAGGGGCTGATCGAAAAGATCGCCGACCCGCTCGTCCATCTGGTGCGCAACTCCATCGACCACGGTCTGGAAATGCCCGATGCGCGCCGCGCCGCGGGCAAGGAAGAAACCGGCACGATCACCCTGGCGGCCTCGCACCAGGGCGGCCACATCGTGATCGAAGTCAGCGACGACGGCCGTGGCCTCAATCGCGCCAAGATCCTGGAAAAGGCCGCCGAACGCGGTATCGCCGTGCCGGATAACCCGACCGATTCGCAGGTGTGGGACCTGATCTTCGCGCCGGGCTTCTCCACCGCCGATGCCGTCACCGACCTGTCCGGTCGTGGTGTGGGCATGGACGTGGTTCGCCGCAATATCCAGGGCCTGGGTGGCGAAGTACAGCTGGAAAGCAACGCCGGCAGCGGGACCCGCGTGTTGATCCGCCTGCCGCTGACCCTGGCCATCCTCGACGGCATGACCGTCTCGGTCGCCGGCGAAACGCTGATCCTGCCGCTGTCCTACGTGCTCGAAGCACTGCAGCCGGCGCCGGAAGATGTCCGCTCGATGGCGGGCGACGGCCGGGTGCTGCGGGTGCGTGGCGAGTATCTACCGATCCTCTCGCTCACCAACTACTACGGCTTCGGCGGGCAGCAGTCCTCCAAGGAATCGCTGGTGGTGGTGGTCGAAGGCGACGGCCAGAAGATCGCGCTGGAAGTGGACGAACTGCTCGGCCAGCAGCAGGTGGTGGTCAAGAACATCGAGAACAACTACCGCCGCATCCCCGGCGTCTCCGGTGCCACCATCCTCGGCGATGGTCGTGTGTCGCTGATCGTGGACATCGGCGGGCTGGTGCGCTCGTTGAAGGTGCCGCAGGCCGCGTAAGGCAATACCACCGCGGCACGGATGCCGCGGCAGTCAACTCCACGACGCGATCGACGAACGATCGGTTTTGGAGTGATCGCCGGCAGTATGGGGACTGCCGGCGTCAGCAACACCCGTCCGACCCGACACGACCGGCGGGAGATTCTGCCCCTTTGTCCGGATCTTTCGACTCTGCCATCGTCATTCGCCCAACCACTGACCGGCGCCCACGAGGCCAGTCGTTCTCTGCAACGCGAGAAGACCGCTATGAACTGGTTCCGTAATCTTGCCGTTGCCCGCAAGTTGGCCGTGGCGTTTTCCTTCACCGCATTGATCACCTTGAGCCTGGGCGTGTTTGCGCTGGCGCGCATGCAGTCGAGCGCCCACCTGTTGCGCGAGATCGGCAACGTGTGGGCGCCGGCGGTGCAGCAGCTGAGCGAAATGCGCGCGTTGCTGGGCGAATTCCGCACCTACGAACTCGCCCAGCTGGCACATGCCGACGATCCGAAGGCGGTGCAGAATTATTTCGAACGCATGGACAAGGCGCGTGCCGACGTCGATGCGGCGCAGAGCGCCTATGCCAAGACCACCACGCCCGGCAAGGAGGCCGAGCTGTATGGCGAGGTCAAACAGAAGCTGGCCGATTACTACAAGGCCAATGCTGCGCTCAGTGCCGCCGTGCGTGCCGGGGATGTGGTCACCGCAACCAGCGTGTCCGACGAGCAATCGCGGCCGGCGCGGCGCGACCTGTTCGCCAAGCTGGTGGAACTGACCAAGTTCAATACCGCGCACATGAACGATGAGATCGCCTCCGCCGAGGCCACCTACCAGCGCTCGGTGAAGGTGATGATTGCGGCAATGGCGCTGGCGGTCCTGCTGGCGGCCTTTGCCGGCTGGTTCATCGCCCGCAGCATCGCCGGCCCGCTCGGCCGCGCCACCCGCGTGGCCGGGGCCATTGCCCGCGGCAAGCTGGACAACACCATCCAGGTCGATAGTCGCGACGAAGCCGGGCAGCTGCTGGCGAGCATGCAGGACATGCAGCATCAGCTGCAGGCCGTGCTGGCTGCGCAGTCGGAGATGGCACAACGCCATGATGCCGGCCAGATCAGCTACCGCATGGACCCGCAGGCATTTCCCGGCGATTTCGGCACGATGGTGCACGACACCAACAGCCTGGTCGGCGCGCATGTCACCGTGCAGACCAGCCTGGCGCAGATCATGTCGCGCTATGCCATCGGCGACCTGAGCCAGGACATGCAGCGTTTGCCCGGCGAAAAGGCCGTGCTCAGCGACACCATGGATACCGTCAAGGCGAACCTCTCGGCGATGAACCGCGAGATCAAGACGCTGGCGCAGGCCGCGGCCAATGGCGATTTCGGCGTGCGCGGCGATGCGCAGCGCTTCCAGTACGATTTCCACGCCATGGTGGACAGCCTCAATCAGCTGATGGCCACCGCCGATGCCAACCTGGCCTCGCTATCCAAGGTGCTGCAGGCCATTGCCGCCGGCGATCTGAGCGAGCGCATGCACGGCCAGTTCCACGGTGTGTTCGCGCAGATGCGTGACGATGCCAATGCCACCACCGAACAGCTCTCTAGCATCGTCGGACGCATCCAGCACGCCACCACTTCGATCAATACCGCCGCCAGCGAAATCGCCGCCGGCAACCAGGATCTGTCGCAGCGCACCGAACAACAGGCGGCCAATCTGGAGGAAACCGCCGCCTCGATGGAAGAGCTCACCTCCACCGTCAAGCAGAATGCCGAACACGCGCGCCAGGCCAACCAGCTGGCGATCGGCGCCGCCTCGGTCGCCTCGCAGGGCGGCGCGGTGGTGGCGCAGGTGGTCACCACCATGTCCGGCATCGAGGTCGCGTCGAAGAAGATCGCCGAGATCATCTCCGTCATCGACGGCATCGCGTTCCAGACCAACATCCTGGCCTTGAATGCCGCGGTGGAAGCAGCACGTGCCGGCGAGCAAGGCCGCGGCTTTGCGGTGGTGGCCAGCGAAGTGCGTACCCTCGCCCAACGCTCGGCCGGCGCGGCCAAGGAGATCAAGCACCTGATCGACGACTCGGTCGGCAAGGTCGCCGAAGGCTCGTTGCTGGTGGACCAGGCCGGCAAGACCATGGCCGACATCGTGGCCAGCGTGCAGCGCGTGACCGACATCATGGGCGAGATCTCCGCCGCCTCGCAGGAACAATCGACCGGTATCGAGCAGGTCAACCTGACCGTGACGCAGATGGACGAAGCCACCCAGCAGAACGCTGCGCTGGTGGAAGAAGCCACTGCCGCTGCCCGTGCAATGGAAGACCAGGCCGGCCAGTTGTCCGACGCCGTCTCGATCTTCAAGCTGCAGGCCGCGCATGCGGTGACGATGGCACCGGCACGCATTGCGCCGACGCCGGTGAAGCCGGTAAGGCCGGTGAAAAAAGCTGCCGCCACATCCGCTGCGGCTTCGGCTGCCACCGCAGCCAAGGCACGCGTGGCCGCACGCCCGTCGCTGGCAGCCGCGTCCAATGGTGACACCAGCTGGCACGAGTTCTGACGCAAGCGGTTTGATCGGCTGCGTTTGCGCAGCCTCCATGCGCAGGCCCCGGGAGCGATGTCGGGCGCTGTGCGATTGTGCGCGCACGTATCTGCCACGCGACCACTGTCAGCGGCCGGAATCCACTTGCGCATGTAGTGGGCCGCAGCCCGCTGTCAGCCTGCCCGCGAGATCCCGGCATTGGCACATGCTTCATCCGCGCGTGCGGCCTGGCTGCTTGCGGCAAGAACTCAGTCTTGGCGGACTCATGCGCGTCGAAACTTATGAAGTGCTGAACAAATTCCGAATTTAGACATGTGCACGTCAAGTGAACAAGGCCAGCGCCGTTAATGGAATTGGCGCCTGGCGCACGCTGCTGCCGGCATCAGAGGCCATACACGTTCCTGGCAAGCCCAACCGGCCTGCTCTTCCTGGCAAGTGCGTGATGGCTCTTGCCGACCAATCACTCCACGCCAATCGTCCACCGCAGGTCAAATTGTGCAGTTGCTTGGACCTGCTCCGCCCTTCCACTTGAAAGGCCCGCACGCAATGAAAACCAAGAATCTTTCGATCTCTGCGCAATTGATCATCGGCTTCGGTGCCGTTGTCCTGGTGATGCTGGCCGTCGGCGGCACGAGCCTGAAAAATCAGGCCACCCTGCAGGACGCCGTCGCGATCAACGAACATACGTTCAAGGTGATTGCCACCGGCGATGCGATGCTGACCCAGGCGCTGAATATCGAAACCGGTGCGCGCGGCTACCTGCTGTCCGGAAAGCAGGAACACCTGCAGCCTTTCGAAAACGGCCAGAAGGGCTTCCAGAAGAACTTTGCCGATGCCAAGCAGCTGACCGCAGATAACCCGGTGCAGCAGGCGCGTCTGGACAAGCTGGAGGCCGCCTACACAAAACTGCTCGACACCGAGAAAGGCATCATCGCCATCCGCGAAAGTACCGACAACCGCGAGCGGATCGCCAGCGTCTTCAGCGAAGGCCGCGACCGCGCAGCGATGGGCGTGCTCCGCAGCGTCGTCGGCGATTTCAAGAACGAAGAAGAGCAACTGCTGACCAAGCATTCGCAGGCGCTGGAGGCGGCGCGTACGAAAAGCAAACTGTCGATCATGTTCGGCAGCCTGCTTGCCATCCTGGTCGCTGTCGGCATGGGCGTGATGATTCGCCGCCAATTGCTCAAGCGCATGGGCCAGGCGATGAGCGTGGCCGATGCCATCGCATCCGGCAAGCTGGACAACGCCATCGACACGCAGTCGCAAGACGAAACCGGCCGCCTGCTGATCAGCATGGACAAGATGCAGACCCAGCTGCAGGCGGTGCTGGCCGCGCAGGCGGAGATGGCCAAGCGTCACGACGCGGGCCAGATCAGCTACCGCATGGATGGCAGCGCCTTCCCGGGCGATTACGGCCGCATGGTCCGCGACAGTAACGCGCTGGTGGCGGCGCACCTGACCGTGCAGGACAGCCTGATGCGGATCATGGGCCGCTATGCGATCGGCGATTTCAGCGAAGACATGACCGCACTGCCGGGCGAAAAGGCTGCGCTCACCCAGACGATGGAAACCGTCAAGCAGAACCTGAGTGCGATCAACTGCGAGATCAACCAGCTGGCGAGCGCGGCCGCTGCCGGCGACTTCAGCCAGCGTGGCGATGCCGAACGCTTCCAGTACGACTTCCGCGGCATGGTCGAGAGCCTCAATCGCTTGATGGCGACGGCGCACGGCAACCTGGAATCGCTATCCACGCTGTTGCAGTCGATTGCCGCTGGCGACCTCACTGCGCGTATGCATGGCGACTTCCACGGCGTGTTCGCACGCATGCGCGACGATGCCAACGGAACGGCTACGCAGCTGGCCGACATCGTTGGCCGCATCCAGACCGCGGCAATCAGCATCAACGCCGCCTCCAGTGAAATCGCCGCCGGCAATCAGGATCTGTCGCAGCGCACCGAGCAGCAGGCCGCCAGCCTGGAAGAAACCGCCGCCTCGATGGAGGAGCTCACCTCCACCGTCAGGCAGAACGCCGAAAGCGCACGCCAGGCCAACCAGCTTGCCGCCAGCGCCGCCACCGTGGCCTCGCAGGGCGGCCACGTGGTCGGCCAGGTCGTGGACACCATGACCGGCATCGAAGCCTCGTCCAGAAAGATCGCCGACATCATCACCGTCATCGACGGCATCGCCTTCCAGACCAATATCCTGGCCTTGAACGCGGCGGTGGAAGCGGCACGCGCCGGCGAGCAGGGCCGCGGCTTTGCGGTCGTGGCCAGCGAGGTGCGCACACTGGCGCAGCGCTCGGCCAATGCCGCCAAGGAGATCAAGGGCCTGATCGACGATTCGGTCAGTCGTGTCGCCGAAGGCTCCGCGCTGGTCGACCAGGCAGGCCTGACGATGAAGGACATCGTCAGCTCGGTGCAGCGCGTGACCGACATCATGGGCGAGATCTCCGCGGCCTCGCAGGAACAGTCTGCCGGCATCGAACAGGTCAACCAGAGCGTGACGCAGATGGACGAGACCACCCAGCAGAACGCTGCGCTGGTGGAGGAGGCCACCGCTGCGGCGCGTGCCATGGAAGAACAAGCCGGGCAGCTTGCCGATGCGGTGTCGATCTTCAGGATCGAGACCAACGCAACGGCGCCGCGGTCCGCAGTCCGTGCCGCGCCGCAACGTCTGGCCAGCGTCAAGACCTCAGACCCAGCCCGCAGCCCGGCCTCGGCCGCGCACAGGCCCGCCCCGCGCGCCGTCGTGGTGGCCGCGCCGACGCTGGTGGCAGCAGCCGACAACGAGGCGAGCTGGCGCGAATTCTGAGCAGAGACCCCTCGCTGATCAAAGCGCAGCGACCGACCTGCGCAGTACGCCGCAGCAGCGCCCCGGGGCAGCCGGGGCGCTTTCCATCTTGCCCAGTGCATCCCCATCCGCGCGATGCCCTGCCTCACCACCGGGCGCTAGCCCCCGGCTATTGCCGCTGGTCGAAAAATGATCAAGCGCAAGCACATGCGGCCGATACAACCAGCACTGAGGGCCCCACTGCCCGCGCCAGGTTGAAGGAAGTCCGCATGCACATCGCCAATTCCATCCGCTCCGCTCGCCCGCTGCTGGCTGCCGTATTTGCCGTTGCCTTGCTGGCAGCCGGTGCCTCGATGCCGCCCTCGCTCGCGGCGCCGGCCGCGCCGGTATCGGTTCTGCTGGACAGCGTGCCGGTTACGGCACTGCAGTCGCTGGCCGTCGATCTGGTGCAGCTGCGCGAAGAGCAGCGTGCCCAGCTCGCCGCCTCGCATGACCCGGCACAGGTGCAGGCCTACGACGAACGCCTGGGCAACCTGCGTCAACGCATCGCCCGGCACGCCGGGTACTTCCAGGCCACCGCGCCGCGCGGCGAGCAGGCCCGCCAGTTCGCCGTAGTGCAACAGCAGCTTGGCCACTACCTGGCGCAGCACCGCCAGGCCAACCGCGCCCTGCATGCCGGCGATCTGCACGACGCCCAGGCCCTGTCGTTGGGCCATGCCGGCGATACCCGCCAGGTGCTGTGGACCGAACTGCAGAATCTGCAGGCCTCGGTGGCCAGCAACGGCAAGCCACCGCGTCACTAAGAGCGGCTATCAGAACTACTGCGCAGCCGTCAGGCGGGCGCGGTCGGTGCTCGGAATCCTCATGTACCACTCGTACACTCCGGTTCCTGCGCGCCGCCCACACCCACCTGACGACTGCTCGCTACGTTCTGTTAGCCCCTCTAAGCGCATTCCGGCCCGACCCACCCGGCCGCACTGCCACCACCGCAATCATCGCCAGCCCCACGCCGGCGCTCTGACGCATCGCTGCGCTGCCGCCAGTCGTGCGTGTGCCGCCGTGCGCGCTGGCCTTGCGTCAGCCAAGCCTGCGGCTCAGGTCGTGGTGGCACCAAGGCGCGGCGCCGTCTTCCGCAACCGGTGCGCGGCGCTAGCACACCTTGCGTCGCCCAATGCTCAACCTTTCTCTCTTCAGGTCGCTATTCGACTTATCCCGGTCACATTCCCTTTGCTGGATACCTGTCATGACGTTCAAGAGCTCGCTCGCAAAGACGTTGGCCAACGTGCCGCTCAAGCGCAAGTTTCTCGCCCAGACCGCGCTGATGGCGCTGGGCATCATCGCGCTGGCCATCGTTGCCGCACGCATGCAGTACGTTGATCTCACCGACACGCGGCGCGACGGCCTCAAGAGTCAGATCGAAATGGCGATCGCGGTGGTCAACGGCTACGCCGAGCGCGCCGAAAAAGGCGAGATGGACGTGGACGCCGCCAAGAAGGCCGCGTTGAACACCTTGTCCACCATGCGCGCGCGCGGTGGCGTGGACTACATCTACGTCACCGACCAGGCGCCGGTGATGCTGATGCATCCCACCCGCCCGGACCTCAACGGCAAGCCATTGACCGATGTGCTCAGCCCGGACGGCAAGCGCATCTTTCCGGCATTCGTGACCGCCGCGCAGGCCGGCGGCGGCTATGTCGATTACACCTGGGCCAAGCCGGGCCAGAAAGACCCGGTGCAGAAGACCTCGTACGCGGCGCTGTACAAGCCGTGGGGCTGGGTGATCGGTACCGGCGTGTACCTGGACGACACCCAGTCGCAGGCGCTGGCGTTCACCGGCATCGTGACCCTGGCCGGCGGCGTGCTGGTGCTGCTCAACCTGTTGGTCGGCTGGATGATCGGCAACTCGATCCTGGAGCCGGTGGCACGTGCGCTGGCAGCGATCAAGGGCGTGGCGCGCGGCGATCTGAGCGTGCGCACTGCCGCCCACGGCAACGATGAAATCGGCCAGATGCTCAAGGCCACCGACGACATGGTGCACACCCTGGAGCGCTTCTCGGCGCAGACCAAGGTAATGGTGCACATGCATGCCGGCGACGACGTCACCCACCGCATGCCGACCGATTTCCCGGGCGTGTACGGCGAGCTGGCCGGCGGCATCAACACCATGATCTTCGAGCACCTGGATGCCATCGTCGATGCCATCGGCATCCTCAACGACTATGCGCAGGGCGATCTGTCGCGCAATGCGGCGCGCCTGCCCGGCACCCGCGCAGTGCTGCACGAAGCGATGGACGCAGCCAAGGCCAGCCTGCTGGCGATCAACACCGAGATCAAGCGCCTGGCGCAGGCGGCCGCCGAAGGCGACTTCAGCCAGCGTGGCGATGCCACGCGCTTCAAGCACGATTCGGCGCGCATGATCAACGACCTCAACGCGATGATGGAGGTCAGCGACCGCAACCTGGGCAAGCTGTCCGGGCTGCTGGCCGCGCTGGCCGAAGGCGACCTCACCGCGCGCATGGAAGGCCAGTTCCACGGCGTGTTTGCGCGCATGCGCGACGATGCCAACGCCACCGCCACGCAGCTGGCCGGCATCGTCGGGCGCATCCAGCAGGCCGCCGGTTCCATCACCGGCTCGGCCAGCGAAATCGCCGCCGGCAACAACGATCTGTCGCAGCGCACCGAGCAACAGGCCGCCAACCTGGAAGAAACCGCCGCCTCGATGGAGGAACTTACCTCCACCGTCAAGCAGAACGCCGAAAGCGCGCGCCAGGCCAATCAGTTGGCGATCGGTGCAGCCAGCGTCGCATCGCAGGGCGGCCAGGTGGTCAGCCAGGTGGTGGACACCATGTCCGGCATCGAAACCTCGTCCAGGAAGATCGCCGAGATCATCTCCGTGATCGACGGCATCGCGTTCCAGACCAATATCCTGGCGCTCAATGCGGCAGTGGAGGCGGCACGCGCCGGCGAACAGGGTCGTGGCTTTGCGGTGGTCGCCAGCGAAGTGCGTACCCTCGCCCAGCGCTCGGCCGGCGCCGCCAAGGAGATCAAGCACCTGATCGACGATTCGGTCGGCAAGGTGGCGCAAGGCTCGGCACTGGTGGATCAGGCCGGCAAGACCATGGCCGAAATCGTGTCCTCGGTGAAGCGCGTCACCGACATCATGAGCGAGATTTCTGCCGCCTCGCAGGAGCAGTCGGCCGGCATCGAGCAGGTCAACCTCACCGTCACCCAGATGGATGAGAGCACCCAGCAGAACGCCGCATTGGTGGAAGAAGCCACCGCCGCAGCCAATGCGATGCAGCAGCAGGCACGCCAACTGGACGATGCGGTGTCGATCTTCCGGATCGAGGCCACGGCACAACCACACGCCACTGCGGGTACGCGCGCACCCAAGCGCGTGGCCCTGGCGGCTCACTGAGCACGGCACCCCAACCCCGCGAGCAGTCGTCAGCCGGGTGTGGGCGGTAGACGGGAACCGGAATGTACGAGCGGTACATGAAGGCTCCAAGCCCCGCCCGCGCCCGCCAGGAGGCTGCGCAGTAGCGTGATCCGCTGTTCCAAGCGCACCACCTTCGCTTCGGCGGAATCTTTCCTCCCATCTGCGGCCACGCCCCTGACCTCCGCTTCCACGCCCTCACGTTTCAGCGGACGCCTGGCGCACCGCCTGATGTTCGGTACTGCGGTCATCGCGTCGCTGTGCTTCGGCCTGACCGCAGCCATCACCTACTGACAGAGCAGCCGTGCCTTGAGCACCTCGGCGCAGGCCACGATGCACAATGCCGCGCGCTACCAGGCCGAGCAGATCGGCAGCGACCTCGGGCAGGCACTGACCACCGGTCAATCGCTGGCCACCACCTTGCTGGTGCAGCGTGCCAACTGTAGCCTCAGCCGCGATACTGCTGCGGCGATCGTGCATGACCAGCTGCTGGACCATCCGGAATGGGTGGGCATGGGCACCTTGTGAGAAACCCAGGCCTTCGATGGCAAGGACAGCGATTTCGCCAATGCCACCGGCCACGACGCCAGCGGCCGTTTCATGACCTATTGGGGACGCGACGGCCAGAAGCTGGTACGCAAATCGCTCACCGATTACGAAACCCCGGGCCTTGGCGACTGGAACCTCAAGCCGCGTGCGCTGCTGCGCCAGACCGTGGCCGAACCGTACGACTACAAGATCGGCGGCAAGACCGTGCTGATGACCACCCTGTCCACGCCGATCCTGCAGGACGGCAAATACCTGGGCGCGGTCACCGTGGACGTGGCGCTGGCCGCCTTGCAGCAGCGCCTGGGTGCCCTGCGCCCGATGCGCAGCGGTTATGTCGAACTGATCTCGCCCGCCAGCGTGGTGCTGTCCTCGCGCGATGGCGCACGCATCGGCAAGCCGGTGACCGACGCACGGCATCGCAGCATGCTGGAGGCGATCAAGGCCGGCAAGGACTCGGTGGATTTCAGTCCCGATGCCGACGGCAGCGTCAGTGCGTATGTGCCGTTGCAGATCGGCAAGGCACAGGAGCGCTTCGCGCTGGGCGTGGTGGTGCCGTGCGCCGCCATCATGCAGCAGGCGCACCGGCAGTCGGCCGGCATCGAACAGGTCAATCTCGCCGTCACGCAGATGGATGAGGCCACCCAGCAGAACGCGGCCCTGGTGGATGAAGCGACCGCGGCCGCATGCACGATGGAAGATCAGGCAAGCCAGCTGGCCCAGGCAGTGGCGCGCTTCACGCTGGCCGATGCGCCCCACGTCATTGCAAGGCGCAGCACCATGAACGTAGCGCCTGCAGCCGGCGGGCGTGCACTGGCCCCCACGCAATAATGCGCTCGACGCCCCACTGGTCGCGCTCGGTTATCGCGACCAGTGACGGGCGCATTGAGTCAAAACGCGTGGCCTTGCAGGAGCAGTGACAGAGGCTGCCGCAGCAAGCCGGCCGCCGGTAAATCAACAGTTTTTTTGCGGAAAATCCGAATATCGAGAGTGTGCGGCGGTCCGCTGTTCATCCTTGAAACATAAAGGATGGTCTGATCAACGCAGCCGGAAAACGAAACACGCCACATCCGCCGCGCTGAGGGCGCTCAACCCCCCGGTTTTTTGCCGTTTTCGGCATGTTTTCGGGGTATTGCCCNGTACTCCGCGTCGCCGAAGGTCAGTTGCATCGTCATCGTCCTGGTGCCTCTGTGCGATTGTCGCAGGATCAGGGGGAGTTGTTCAGAGTTTCCTAAAGTATCCAGGCCCAAGGCCGTTAGCGTGCAGGACAACATCGCGACGCGACACCCCTGGAGTATTTGATGAACAAGTTCAACGATTGGCCCATCCGCCGCAAACTGATGTTTGCGTTCTGCCTCAGTGCCGTGCTCACTGCCCTGCTTGGCGGGCTGGGCTTCTCGCGCATGAAGCAGATGCAGCAGCAGGCCGTGCTGATCAACGAAGAGGTGGTTCCGGTGCTGAGCCGGCTCTCGGAGTTGCGCGCGTTCGGCGGCGAATTCCGTATCTACGAATCGGGCCAGTTCGTCAATCTGCAGGACCAGGAACGCTACGACTACTTCCTGACCCGCATGGACGAGATCCAGGGCAAGTACGCGCAAACGCAGAAGGCGCTGGAAGCCAAGATCGCTGCCGGCTCGTCACTGAAGGCCGGCTACGACAAGCTCGCCAAGGAAAGCGCCAGTTACTTCGAAGCCAACAAGACCTTGCGCGCGCTCTACAAGGATCCCGACTACGCGGCCGCGGTGCGTGCGAACAAGCAATCCGGCACATCCGCAAGGTGCTGTTCCAGACCATCGACAAGATGTATGCCGAGCAATCCACCGCACTGGCCAACATGGTTGCGGCCAGCAGCGCCTCGTTCAAGATGACCAGTGCGGTGCTGTTGATCGGCACGCTGCTGATGGCGGCCCTGTCGGTCACCTTCGGCTGGTTGATCGCTCGCAGCATCACCACGCCGCTGTCCAAGGCGCTGGGCGCCATCCAGGCCGTCTCGCGTGGCGATCTCGGCGCGCAGATCGGCAAGACCAGCAAGGACGAAATCGGCCAGATGCTGCAGGCCACCGGCGACATGACCCAGCTGCTGCGTCGCTTCTCCGACGAGACCGCGCGCATGTCGCACCTGCACGCGGCCGAAGACATCACCCATCGCATGCCGGAGGATTTCCCCGGCGTGTACGGCAATCTGGCCGCCGGCATCAACACGATGATCTTCGAGCACCTGGATGCCATCGTCGATTCGGTCGCCATCCTCAACCAGTACGCCCAGGGCGACCTGACCCAGGATGCGCGCCGCCTGCCCGGCAGCCGCGCCGTGCTGCACGAAGCCATGGACGCGGCCAAGGCCAGCCTGCTGGCGATCAATACCGAGATCAAGCAGCTGGCGCAGGCCGCCGCTGCGGGCGACTTCAGCGCACGTGGCGATGCCGCACGCTTCAAGTACGACTTCGCAGTGATGGTGGCCGACCTGAATTCGATGATGGAAGTCAGCGACCGCAACCTGGGCAAGCTCTCGCAATTGCTGGGCGCCGTGGCCGATGGCGACCTGACCGCCCGCATGGACGGACACTTCCACGGCGTGTTCGCGCGTTTGCGTGACGATGCCAATGCCACCGTGCAGCGCCTGACCGACATCGTTGGCCGCATCAAGCATTCCACCCTGGCCATCAACACGGCCGCCGGCGAAATCGCCGCCGGCAACCAGGATCTGTCGCAGCGTACCGAGCAGCAGGCGGCCAACCTGGAAGAAACTGCCGCCTCGATGGAAGAGCTCACCTCCACCGTCAAGCAGAACGCCGAGCACGCACGCCAGGCCAACCAGCTCGCCATCGGCGCGGCCGGCGTGGCCTCGCATGGCGGCGCGGTGGTCGGCCAGGTGGTCACCACCATGTCCGGCATCGAAACCTCCTCCAAGAAGATCGCCGAGATCATCAGCGTCATCGACGGCATCGCCTTCCAGACCAACATCCTGGCCTTGAATGCGGCCGTGGAAGCGGCACGTGCCGGCGAGCAGGGCCGCGGCTTTGCCGTGGTGGCCTCGGAAGTGCGCACGCTGGCCCAGCGTTCGGCCGGTGCCGCCAAGGAGATCAAGGGCCTGATCGACGATTCGGTCAGCAAGGTGGCCGAAGGCTCGGCGCTGGTGAACCAGGCCGGCAGCACCATGAGCGAGATCGTCTCCTCGGTGCAACGCGTCACCGACATCATGAGCGAAATCTCTGCTGCCTCGCAGGAACAGTCGGCCGGCATCGAGCAGGTCAACCAGACCGTGACCCACATGGATGAAGCCACCCAGCAGAATGCGGCGTTGGTGGAAGAAGCTACTGCCGCGGCCCGCTCGATGGAAGACCAGGCACAGCAGCTCACCGAAGCGGTGGCGCTGTTCCGTCTGTCGGCCGAGCTGGAGTCGGTGACCGGCGCCACTCCGGTGGTGCGTCAGATCACGGCCAGCAAGCCTGTTGCGGCCAGCAAGGCGGCCAGGCCGGTCAGCCGGCCGGCGCCGCGTTCGGCCGTGGCCGCGGCGGTGTCCAACGAATCGGATTGGGCAGAGTTCTGAGCGCTCGCTGCAAACCGATGACTGGCTAACGACGAAGCCGCGCGATGCACCTCGCGCGGCTTCGTCGTTGCTGAAGGTGGCGCACGCCGCTGCAGTGCGGCGGGATTGCGTAAAAGCGAACCCGTCAATTTTCCGAACTGTGTCACGCTATGCGATTTTTGCAAAGAGGTATTCAAGAAGGCAGGCCAAGCGCCGCTAATTACGATAGTCGCATGGATCATGTCAAGCGCCGCGCGACCCATCGGAAGTCACCTACCTCACCCTGAGCGAAGGCCCGTCATGAATGCCCTACTGCAACGCTACAACGTCGGCCCGCGGCTTGCCGCTGCGTTTGCCGTCCTGATCGTCCTGTCTGCCGCAATCGCGGTCATCGGATACCGCGGCCTGTCCTCGGCGCGCGAGCTGGTGGACGCCATCGTGCACGAGAACATGGTCAAGATTCGCTTGTCCAACGACATGATCAATGCCAACTTCATTATCGCCATGCAGATACGCAATGTCGTGCTGCCTACTACCGACGAAGAAAACCGCACGTTCATTGCGCAGATTCAGTCTGCGCGCGCCGACTACAACAAAGCCCGCGAAGCGCTGTATGCAATGCCGCCCTCGGAGCAGGGCAAGGTGCTGCGCGGAGAAATCGACGCACGCCGTGCCGAGGTCAAGGTGTTGAACGACAAGGTGTTGGATCTGGTGATGACCGGCCACAGCGATGAAGCCCTGCCCTTGCTGCTCACCAAGGCCGCACCGGCCATGCAGGGCTGGCAGGACAAGATCGCCGAAAACATCGCGTTGCAGGACAAATTGGCAGCCGATGCATCGGCGGTCGCGCTGAAATCGATGAACGATTCGCGCAAGCTGCTGGTCGCCGGCACCGTGCTGGTGATCCTGCTGAGCACTGCGCTGGGCCTGCTGATCACGCGCAGCCTCACCCAGCCGCTCGGCCGCGCCACCCGCGCTGCAGAATCGATCGCCGGCGGCAAGCTGGATAACGATGTCGATACCCCGTTCAACGACGAAGCCGGCCGCCTGCTCAAGGCCATGCACAAGATGCAGTCGCAGTTGCGCAACCTGCTGGCCGCGCAGACCGACATGGCGCGTCGCCATGACGAAGGCCAGATCAGCTTCCGCATCGATGCCGATGCGTTCCCCGGCGACTATGGCCGCATGGCCAACGACACCAACAACCTGGTGGCCTCACATATCGCGGTGAAGATGAAGTTGGCGCAGATCATGGGACGCTATGCCATTGGCGATCTCAGCCAAGACATGGACAAGCTGCCCGGCGAAAAGGCCGTACTCACCGACACCATGGCGCAGGTCAAGCTCAACCTCGGCGCGATGAACACCGAGATCAAGCACCTGGCGCAGGCCGCTGCCAACGGCGACTTCAGTGCGCGCGGCGATGCCGAGCGCTTCCAGTACGACTTCCGGGTGATGGTGGAAAGCCTCAACACCTTGATGGCCACCGCCGATGGCAATCTGCAGTCGCTGTCGGGCCTGTTGCAGTCGATCGCGGCCGGCGACCTCACCGCACGCATGAGCGGCGAGTTCCGCGGCGTGTTCGCACAGATGCGCGACGATGCCAATGCCACCGCGACCCAGCTGGCCGACATCGTCACCGGCATCAAACAGTCGGCCGTGTCGATCAAGGGCGCCGCCAGCGAAATCGCCGCCGGCAATCAGGATCTGTCGCAGCGCACCGAGCAGCAGGCGGCCAATCTCGAAGAAACCGCCGCCTCGATGGAAGAGCTCACCTCCACCGTCAGGCAGAATGCCGAAAGCGCGCGTCAGGCAAATCAGCTGGCGATCGGCGCTGCCGGTGTGGCTTCGCAGGGCGGCGAGATCGTCAGCAAGGTGGTCGAGACCATGAGCGGTATCGAAGCCTCATCGAAGAAGATCGCCGACATCATCTCGGTCATCGACGGCATCGCCTTCCAGACCAACATCCTGGCCTTGAACGCGGCGGTGGAAGCGGCACGCGCCGGCGAGCAGGGCCGTGGCTTTGCGGTGGTGGCTTCCGAAGTGCGCACCCTGGCGCAGCGCTCCTCGGGCGCGGCCAAGGAGATCAAGGAACTCATCGACGACTCGGTGCAGCGCGTGGCCGATGGCTCGGTACTGGTGCACAGCGCCGGCAAGACCATGGGCGAGATCGTCTCCAGCGTGCAGCGCGTCACCGACATCATGGGCGAGATCTCCGCCGCCTCGCAGGAGCAGTCGGCCGGCATCGAACAGGTCAACCAGACCGTGACCCAGATGGACGAAACCACCCAGCAGAATGCAGCGCTGGTGGAAGAAGCCACTGCCGCAGCGCGGGCGCTGGAAGACCAGGCGGTTGGGCTGACCGAGGCGGTGGCGGTGTTCAAGACCGACGCCGGCCGTGTGCAGCCAGCGGTGCGCGTCGCCGCGCCGCAGCCGGCGGTGACGTCCGCGCTCAAGGCACAGGTGGCGGCAGCCGGCCGTACCGCCGCCTCCAGGCCACGCGCGGTGATTACTGCCTCCAGCAACGACACCAGCTGGCAGGAGTTCTGAGCCAAGCAGGCACAACAAGCTGAATGGAGCCGGTCGGCAGCGATGCCGACCGGCTCAAGGCATAACAGATACCGGCCGATAGTCCGCGTACGCCCATGAGACGCTACGATGACCCTTTCGCCCGTGCTGCCGCCGCATTCTGCTCCGTCCGCCCCGCGCCGCTGGACCCGCCGCTGGGACAACCTGGGCATTGCCAGGAAACTCGGTGCGATCGGCGTGCTTGCACTGGTCGGGCTGGTCGTTCCGGTGCTGCTGTACCGCGGCAAGCTCAATGAGAGCGTGGCCATCAGCAGCAACGAGTTGCGCAGCTATGCGCCGCTCGGGCAAATGCTGGGCCTGATCGCCGACCTGCACGCGGCCCATGTCGACAGCGGCAGCGCCGCCAGCGCAGCGGCCCAGCGTGCAGAACGCGATCTGCAGCAGCTGCTTGCCGCCACCGCCACCCTGCCCGGCTTCGAACGCAGCCAGAAACAACTGCTCGCGTTGCAGCAGCGCCACGTAGCCGGTGCCAGTGCCAAGGACCACGCCGGTGTGAGCGAACAGGCATTCGCCGCGCTCGATGCACTGCGCGACGACAGCCAGTTGGTCTATACGCCCTATATCGAAAGCTACCACCTGGTGGTGGCCACGCTGATCTACAGCCCCGACGCCACCGAGTCGCTGACCCGCCTGGATGCCGCCAACGACCCATCGCAGGCCGGCGACAGCCGCGCCACGCTGCGCGAGCAGCTCAGTCAACTGCAGCGCAACCACGTGCGCTTCCGGCATGAGCTGGACAAGGCCATGGGCCTGCTCGAACAGCCCGACCCCGCGCTGGCCGAGGCGGCCGCCACCGAATCCACGCGCGCAAATGCGGCACTGGCCGCGCTTGGCACCGCCCTGGAAGGCAGCGATGCGCAGGCCGATACGCAGTGGAACGCCGCGCTCGACACGCTGGGCCAGGCCATGCAGGACCTCAGCCGCATATCGCTGCAGGCCTTGCAGCGCCAGTCCGAACGGCACCTGGTGGCTGCACGCAACGCCGTCTGGCAGGCCATCGCCGGGCTGTCGCTGCTGGCAGTGCTGATTGCCGCATTGTGCTGGTACACCCTGTCCAGGCTCACCCGCAATGTGCGGCGTGCCGCCGCGGTGGCCGCCAACATCGCGCAAGGCGCGCTGGACGACCACATTCTTCCGCCTTGCCGCGATGAAACCGGCCAGCTGCTGGACAACATGCACCAGATGCAGGAGCAGTTGCAGCGCGTGCTGGCGGCACAGAGCGAGATGGCGCAGCGCCACGACGCCGGCCAGATCAGTTTCCGCATGCAGGCCGAGAGTTTCCCTGGCGCCTACGCGAGGATGGTGCGCGACACCAATGCCCTGGTTGGCTCGCATATCGCGGTGAAGATGCAGCTGGCGCAGATCATGTCGCGCTATGCCATCGGCGACCTGAGCCAGGAAATGGAACGCCTGCCCGGCGAAAAGGCCGTGCTCAGCGACACCATGGACACCGTCAAGGCCAATCTGTCGGCGATGAACAGCGAGATCAAACTGCTCGCACAGGCCGCGGCCAACGGCGACTTCAGCGTGCGTGGCGATGCGCAGCGCTTCCAGTACGATTTCCGCGCGATGGTGGACAGCCTCAACCACCTGATGTCCACCGCCGATGCCAACCTGCACGCACTGTCCACGGTGTTGCAGGCGATTGCCGCGGGCGATCTCACCACCCGCATGCAGGGCAAGTTCCATGGCGTGTTTGCACGCATGCGCGACGACGCCAACGCCACGGTGGCGCAGCTGGCCGATATTGTCGGGCGCATCCAGCAGGCCACCGATGCCATCAACGATGCGGCCAGCGAAATTGCTGCCGGCAACCAGGATCTGTCGCAACGCACCGAACAGCAGGCAGCCAACCTGGAAGAAACCGCCGCCTCGATGGAAGAGCTCACCTCCACCGTGCGCAACAATGCCAACCATGCCCGCCGCGCCAACCAGCTGGTGGTGGGCGCCGCCAGCGTAGCCTCGCAGGGCGGCGAAGTGGTGGGCCAGGTGGTCGGCACCATGGCCGGCATCCAGGCCGCGTCGCGCAAGATCGCCGACATCATCGGCGTGATCGACGGTATCGCCTTCCAGACCAATATCCTGGCCTTGAATGCGGCGGTGGAAGCGGCGCGTGCCGGTGAGCAGGGGCGCGGCTTTGCGGTGGTGGCATCGGAAGTGCGCACCCTCGCCCAGCGCTCGGCCGGTGCGGCCAAGGAAATCAAGCACCTGATCGACGACTCGGTCAGCCGGGTCGAACACGGCAACCAGCTGGTCGGCCAGGCCGGCCGCACCATGCAGGACATCGTCGATTCAGTAAAAAACGTCACCACCATCATGCAGGAGATCAGCGAGGCCTCGCAGCAGCAATCGCAAGGCATCGAGCAGGTGGGTCAGACCGTGGCGCAGATGGACCAGGCCACCCAGCAGAATGCCGCCTTGGTGGAAGAAGCCACCGCTGCAGCGCGTGCGATGGAAGAACAGGCGCAGCAACTGCGCGATGCGGTCTCGGTCTTCCAGCTGCAGCCCGCGGCACCGGCCCGTTTCGGCCAGGCCGCCTGATCGCCAGAGCGTCTTGAATGCATCCGTCTGCGGCGCAGCCCGCAGGCGGACAACGGCGCAGCCGCTGCGACACTGCAATGGCGCGCATCGCCCATTGCCAAGCTGACCGCGCTGCTTGCGCTGCCGCCACGCCACGCATTGCGGCATGCCTGCATGTGACATGCGGCACGAGAGCCTGCAACACCGATCCCGCGCCATGTCCGATCCTGGCGCCGCGATTGCCATGCCAATCACACCAATCGCCCATCGCGGGTGCTCCGGCGGATTCGCAACACTCTCGTGTTCGGTCGCCATGCACACGCAGCCGTCACGCCTTGGTACGTGATCGACCAGTGAAGCCCACGCGTCGTGGCGAATCGCTGATGGTGCTCCTACAAGACACTTCCAGGCGCCTGTGCACATCCGCGTCACCTCGGTGACGGCCGCCCATACGCGGCCCGGCAGTGGCGTTCAGTGGTCAACGGCAGCGCCGTTACCGACCACAAGCATGCAGACCTGCCCTGCAATCACGCCCCGCACGACCAACGGTCGGTGGACGCGATGGATCGGCCGGATGCCTGCCTGCACGGCCCGCTCGACGTAGGGACTACGCGACGCACCGCTGCCCCCCCCCCTTTACGCCCATCGCTTTCGAGACCAACATGATCGCTCTTCTACAACGGTACAACGTCGGCAAGCGGCTGACCTTCGCCTTCGGCACGCTGATCCTGCTGTCCTGCGGGCTGGTTGCCGCCGGCCTGTACACCGTGGCCCAGGCGCGCGAGCGCATCGACACCGTGGTCAATCGCAACATCGCGATCATGCAGCACCTGGAGGACATGACCAATGCCAGCTCCGTGGTTGCCGTGCAGTTGCGCAACATCGTGCTGCCCACCTCACAGCAAGACAATCTGCGCTTTGCCGGCATCATCAAGGACAAGCTCGCGGCCTACGAAGACACCCGGCGCACCCTGTACGTGTTTTCGGCATCGCCGGAAGCCGCCGCGCTGCGGCAGAAGATCGACCAGGCCAGCGAAACCGCCGGCAAGCTCAACGCGCAGGTCGCCGATCTTGGCGTGAACGCCAGGCCCGACGAAGCGCTGGCGCTGCTGTTGCAAAAAGCCGCGCCGGCCACCGAACAATGGCAGAACGCCCTGGCCGACTATTCGGCATTGCAGCGCCGGCGTGCCACCGAAGCCTATGAAGCCGCCACCGCGGCCATAGCGCGCGGCCGTGCCATGCTGATCGGCGGCGGTCTGGCGGTGGTGCTGATCAGCGCCCTGCTGGGCTGGGCCATCACCCGCAGCCTGGTGCGTCCACTGACCCAGGCGACCCGCGCCGCCGAAGCCATCGCCAACGGCCATCTCGACAACGACGTGCGCACCCGGGCCAACGACGAAACCGGCCGCCTGTTGCAGGCCATGGACAAGATGCAGGACCAGGTCCGCACGCTCATCAGCGCGCAGCTGGACATGGCCAGGCGCCATGACGAAGGCCAGATCAGTTTCCGCATGGACGCCAGCGTGTTTCCCGGCGATTTCGGCCGCATGGCGCGCGACACCAACGAACTGGTGGCCGCCCACATCAAGGTCAAGATGCAGACCATCCATCTGGTGGAACGCTACGCCATCGGCGACCTGAGCGAAGACATGGCGCAACTGCCTGGCGAGAAGGCCGCGATCACCACCGCGATGCATCAGGTCAAGCACAACCTGTCCACGATGAATCGCGAAATCAAGCATCTGGCGCAGGCGGCGGCCAATGGCGATTTCACCGCACGCGGCAACGCCGAGCAGTTCCAGTACGACTTCCGCCTCATGGTCGAAAGCCTCAACCACCTGATGGCCACCGCCGACGGCAATCTCGCCTCGCTTTCCAGCCTGTTGCAGTCGATAGCCGCCGGCGACCTCACCGCGCGCATGAGCGGCCAGTATCAGGGCGTGTTTGCGCAGATGCGCGACGACGCCAACGCCACCGCAGAGCAGCTGGCCAGCATCGTCGGCCGCATCCAGCAGGCTGCCGATGCGATCGGCCTGGCGTCGGGCGAGATCGCCTCCGGCAACCAGGACCTGTCGCAGCGTACCGAGCAGCAGGCCGCCAACCTGGAAGAAACCGCCGCTTCCATGGAGGAGCTCACCTCCACGGTCAGGCAGAACGCAGACCACGCCAGCCAGGCCAACCAGCTCGCCATCGGCGCCGCGGCAGTGGCCTCGCAAGGTGGCAACGTGGTGGCCGATGTGGTCACCACCATGTCCGACATCCAGGCCTCGTCGAAAAAGATCGCCGAGATCATCTCCGTCATCGACGGCATCGCCTTCCAGACCAATATCCTGGCACTGAATGCGGCCGTGGAAGCGGCACGTGCCGGTGAACAGGGCCGCGGGTTTGCCGTGGTGGCGTCGGAAGTGCGTACGCTGGCACAGCGCTCGGCCGGCGCCGCCAAGGAAATCAAGCACCTCATCGACGATTCGGTGGACAAGGTCGCGCAAGGCGCAACCCTGGTCGATCAGGCCGGCACCACCATGGCCGAGATCGTCGCCAGTGTGCAGCGCGTGACCGACATCATGGGCGAGATCTCCTCCGCATCGCAGGAGCAGTACGCCGGTATCGAACAGGTCAACCAGACCGTCACCCAGATGGACGAGACCACCCAGCAGAACGCCGCACTGGTGGAAGAAGCCACCGCCGCTGCCCGCGCGATGGAAGACCAGGCGCAGCAACTCACTGCCGCGGTGGCGGTGTTCAAGGTCGACACGCAGGTACCGGTGGCGCGCCAGCTTGCTGCCATCGCCAATGCACCCGGCCATGCGCGCAAGACACCGCGCGCCTTCGCCATGCCGGCAAGCGCAACTCGCTCACTGGCGGGTGCGTCCGTACCGGCCACCGATGCAGCCGATTGGCAGGAGTTCTAAGAGCGGCTCACGGGACGTAGCAAGCAATCGTCAGGTGGGTGTGAGCGGCGCACTCGGAACCGGAACGTACGAGGGGTACATGCCGGATCGGGCGCCGGCCGCGTCCACCTGACGACTGCGCAGTAGTCCTGTCTCCCGCTCCAAGTCGCGTCCGTGCCTACCAGCTCTGCCCACGGTGAACGGACCGTGGGCATCGATCACGGTGCCCTGTTTGCCTGCCTGCGTTGCACAGGGCATGAACTAGCCGCTGCGCGCAATGTCGCAGCGCACGGACCACACGCTTATCAGCGCCGCCATGCGCAGGTCTTCGATCCGCACTCGGTTGATTTCTCAGCTGCTTCCCTTGAGCGAGGGACGCGGCTTTTTTATTGCTTCCTTGCCGATCTGACGACTGGTGCGAGGTCACGGCTACACCAGCTGCCCGCGCCACTTTCACATCGAATTTACAAATTATGGCCGAGACATCCGCTCCTAAAAAGCTTTCACCACCCCGAAGCTGAACACATCGCACGTTTTCATGCAGATTTCAGCATAACGGATCAATTTGGAGCATAGGCGGCCGCTAACGCATTCACGCATCCGTAACGCCCTCCCCCGGGCAAGGTCGATCCCTCATGCATCTCTTCAACCGACTGTCTGTCGGCACTCGGCTGTCCGCACTTCTGACCCTGATCATCGCGATCTCGCTGGGCCTGCTGGCCCTGACCATCTACCGGCAATCGGCCGGAGACATCGCATCGCAGGTCAAGGCCGAACTGCGCTCGAGCACACGACTGATGCAGCAATCGGTGGCGATGTACGACGTCACCCTGACCGAAGGCACCGAGCGTCTGGGCAGCGTCTTCGACGACATGCTGCCGCGCGGCGCACGCGAACTGGACACCACCGACACCGTCACCATCGGCGAGCAGGCCACGCCGTCGTTGCGCGTCGGCGATCAGGCACTGAATCTGAACTTCGACGCGGTGGATCGCTTTGCGCAGGCCACCGGCGGCGTGGCGACCATCTTCGTGCGCACCGGCGACGACTTCGTGCGCATCACCACCTCGCTGCGCAACAAGCAGAACGAGCGCGTGATCGGCACCCTGCTCGAACGCAAGGGCAAGGCCTATGCCGCGCTGTCCGAAGGCAAGCCCTTCACCGGCCAGGCGCAGTTGTTCGGCGAGCAGTACATGACCTACTACGCGCCGCTGCGCAACGCTGCCGGCGAAGTGATCGGCGCGCTGTTCGTCGGTCGCAATTACACCCAGGGCCTGGCTGCGCTCAAGGCACAGGTCAGCACCACCAAGCTGGGCCAGGACGGCTACTTCGTCATCGTCGACATGGCACCAGGCGAGCGCCAGGGCCAGGTCGTCGCCGCGCCGCCGGGCACCCCGGCAACCCTGTCGGCGCTGGTAGCGGCCGACCAGCAGGCCACGCTGCAGGCCGTGCTGGACGGCAAGCAGCCCAGCGCCAACCTGCAGCTGCGTGATGCCAAGGGCAATAGCCTGGCGTTCGAAGTCACCGCCCAGCGCTATGCGCCGTGGCAGTGGGCGGTGGTCGGCACCCAGCCGCGCAGCGCCATCGACGGCCCGCTGGACGAGCTGATGGGCAGCATGCTGCTGTTCTCGCTGGTGGTGCTGGCGCTGTGCATCGCGGTGGTGTTCGTCGCTGCGCGCATGATGGTCACCCGTCCGTTGCTGGCCGTGGAACGCGTGCTTGGCGATGTGGCTGCCGGCCGCCTGGACAACCCGATCGAGATCGACCGCCACGACGAACTGGGCCGCCTGCTGCGCAACGCCCGCACCATGCGCGACGACCTGCGCGCGCGCCTGGAGCGCGATCACCTGATCGCCAGCGAAGCGCTGCGCGTGCGCACCGCGCTCGACGATGTCAGCACCAACGTGATGATCGCCGATGCCGATCGCCGCATCATCTACGTCAACCGCCCGCTGCAGCGCATGCTCAAGAGCGTGCAGGACGAGCTGCGCCGCGACCTTCCGCATTTCGATGCCGATGCGCTGATCGACGCCAGCATCGACCAGTTCCACCGCAAGCCCGAACACCAGGCGCGCATGCTCGACCAACTCACCGGTACCCACACCGCACAGATCCACGTCGGTGGCCGCACCATGCGGCTGGTGGTCAGCCCGGTGATCGGCGCGGCCGGCGAACGCATGGGCTTCGTGGTCGAGTGGACCGACCGTACCCAGGAAGTACAGGTGGAACAGGAAGTCGCGCGCATCGTGCAGGCTGCCGCCGCCGGCGACCTGAGCGAACGGGTCGGCCTCGACGGCAAGCAGGGCTTCCCGCTGCTGCTCGCCCAGCAACTGAACGCCTTGCTGGACAACAATGCCGACGGCCTGTCGCGCGTGTCGGCACTGCTGTCCTCGCTGTCGCAAGGCGATCTCACCGCGCGCATGGACGGCGACCTGCAGGGCGTGTTTGCCAGCATCCGCGACGACGCCAACGCCACTGCCGACCAGCTGGCCGGCATCGTGCGCCGGATCAAGGATTCCTCGCTGGCGATCAATTCGGCCGCCACCGAAATCGCCACCGGCAACGGCGACCTGTCGCGCCGCACCGAGCAACAGGCCGCCGCGCTGGAAGAAACCGCCGCCTCGATGGAAGAGCTCACCGCCACCGTCAAGCAGAATGCCGACAACGCCGACCAGGCCAACCGCCTGGTGCTCGACGCCGCCGGTGTCGCCGCCCAGGGCGGCGATGTGGTCGGCCGCGTGGTCACTACCATGGCCGACATCGACACCTCGTCCAAGAAGATCGCCGAGATCATCTCCGTCATCGACGGCATCGCCTTCCAGACCAACATCCTGGCGTTGAACGCCGCGGTGGAAGCGGCGCGTGCCGGCGAGCAAGGCCGCGGCTTTGCCGTGGTGGCCAGCGAAGTGCGCACCCTCGCCCAGCGCTCGGCCGGTGCCGCCAAGGAGATCAAGCACCTCATCGAAGACTCGGTCGCACGTATCGGCAATGGCGCCGCGCTGGCCTCCGAAGCCGGCAGCACCATGCAGCAGGTGGTCAGCTCGGTGCAGCGTGTCACCGACATCATGGGCGAGATCACCAGCGCCTCGCGCGAGCAGGCCGCCGGCATCACCCAGGTCAACCAGACCGTGACCCAGATGGACGAAAGCACCCAGCAGAACGCGGCGCTGGTGGAAGAAGCCACTGCCGCCGCACGCGCGATGGAAGACCAGGCCGCACAGCTGGTCGATGCGGTGGCGGTGTTCCGCCTCGAACAGCAAGACCGCCTGAGCACCTTGCTGGCCAACGCACGTCACGCCTATCCCTGAGACGGCACAACCGCGATTGCTTGCAGCAAAATCACAGCATCGAGGGCGCGGTGCCCTCACCGCTCGCAGGACACGCCGTAGACCCATCCATGCGGGCTCGATGGTGGCATCCATGCCGCCAACGGTCCCGCGAGCGGCGAGGACACCACGCCAGGCCGTTGGCTGATGGTTCTGTTGAAAAACCAGCAAGCCACGGTCCACGCAACGTAGCAACCTCTACGAGGTCACCGCATCCAGTGCGTCGTGAGGAAGGGGCGCCGCCAGGCCGTCGCGCGCTGGCGGAAGCCACAAGGCCAGCTGCGCACAACGACCGCCAGGCAGACGATATTGGGCGACGGTTCTTAAAGATTTGGGTTTGCCGCCGATATCAAGGCGACGCCGGGACAACCCGCCGGGCGTCATCCCGCTTCCACTGTGCTTGTGCCCATGTCCCAAGGCGATACCTCAGCGTCAGAGCTGGACCACCACGATCACCTCGCCGAAGGTGACGAGCGCTATCTGCTGCGCAACAAGCGGCAGATCCGCAGCTTGCTGCGCCAGCTGCTGGACCAGCGCGCCGTGGTCACCATGCACGTGGCCGGCCGCGACATGGCCGTGCCCACCGCCGTGCTGGAAGTGGACGAAGACGACGATTGCGTGGTCCTGGACGGCAGCCACAACGACACCTCCAACCGCGCCATCGAAGATGCCAAGTACCTGCTGTGCTATGCGCAGCTGGAGCGGGTCAATGTCCGCTTCCGGCTGGAACGGGCCGAGCGTATCGAGCGCGACATCCACGTCGCCTTCCGCGCCGACCTGCCCGAGGCCATGTACCACATGCAGCGGCGCGAGTCGTACCGGCTGGAAACGCCGATCACCGACTCGCCCATCTGCACCATCCGCCAGGACCAGGCCCAGGGCGGCAATCTCAACCTGCAGCTGCGCGTGATCGATATCAGCAGTGGCGGCCTGGCCGTCTCGCTCACCGCCGGCATGCCCCTGCTGGAACCGCAACGCACCTACCGCGACTGCACCCTGCAGCTGCCCGACACCGCACCGATCTCGCTGCCGCTCACCGTGTGCAGCCAGCACAAGCAGACCCTGCCCAACGGCAGCGAAGGCTTTCGCGTGGGCATGCAGTTCAGCGACCTGCCGCGCGGCGCCGACGAAACCATCCAGCGCTACATCTTCCGGGTGGACCGCCAGCGCAACGCACGCAAGAGCGGCGTGTTCTGAACCCTCCCGCACCATGCCCAGCGCATCCCTAAAGTTGCCGAGCGCTGCGCCGATGTTGCTATGGCAACCCTCTTTCAACCTTGTGCCGCACCCGACACTCAGCCGCAACGCCCGGAGTTTCCATGAACGACAAAAGCACGACCACCGGCACCGGTGGTGAATTCCTCAGCTTCGCCCTGGGCGAAGAGCACTACGGCGTGGACATCCTGAAAGTGCAGGAAATCCGCGGCTACGACTCGGTCACCCGGCTGCCGGACGCGCCCGACTACATCAAGGGTGTGATCAACCTGCGCGGCACCATCGTGCCGGTGATCGACCTGCGCCTGAAGCTGCGCCTGAAGGAAGCGCGCTACGACGCCTTCACCGTGATGATCGTGCTCAATGTCGAAGACCGCGTGGTCGGCATCGTGGTGGACAGCGTCTCGGACGTGATCCCGCTCAACGACGACCAGATCCGCCCGACCCCCGAGTTCGGCGCCTCGGTCGACACCCGCTTCATTTCCGGCATCGGCACCCAGGACGATCGCATGCTGATCCTGCTGGACATCGAGACCCTGCTGGACAGCACTGAACTGGGCCAGCAGCAGCTGACCGAAGAAGCCGCCTGATTCAACGCGGGCAGCGCGGTACGCGCGGCCGTCAGAGGGAGGGCGGGTACGTCAGGGGTGCGAGGTGCGGGTGCGCATCGCAAGCCGGCGATCCGCCCTCCGTCTGACGGCCGCAGCCATGTCCGGGCAACGATGTTGCGACCATCCGGTGTCAGGAGCGTCCCGACACGCGACGCACAGCCGGATCGAAGTGCGATGAGATTCACGTTTTTTGCATTCAAGTTGAACCAGAGCTCGCCGATAGCTGAATGGAAGCCCGCGTACACAAACGGGTCACCGTTCGACTTTCGATTCTGGAGAATCCATATGAAGTTCCTGCTCTCGCTCCTCCCCGTCGCTGCTCTCGTGATTGTTGCTCCCACGCTGTCGGCCCAGTCGCAGGAAATGATTCCGCCGGAGATGGCCACCCGTTTCGTCGGCAAGGACGGCATGGTGTGCGGCAAGGTCGAAAAGGCCAAGTATGCACAGAGCTCGGAGGGTGAGCCCACCTTCCTGTACATGGGCGGCATGTTCCCGCGCCACACCTTCTCGGCCCGTATCGACGGCGCCAACCGCGGCAAGTTCAGTTTTGCCCCGGAATCGCTGGAAGGCAAGGACGTCTGCGTCCTCGGCAAGATCCAGCGCGACAGTTCGCGTGCCGAAATCGAAGTCAGCTCGCCGGCCAGCCTGAAGCTCGCCACCATCAAGTAATCGTAAAGCACATCGCCACGCCCATGCGTGGCGATGTGCTGTCTGGATTATGCGGACTGACTTCTACGGGGGAATTGTGTCAATGCAATGGATCAATAATCTGAAATTGATGCCGCGGCTGATGCTGGCGTTCGGCATCGTGCTGCTGGTCATGCTGGTGCAGGGAATCATCGCGTATTCGGGCCTGGCATCGCTCAACAACGTCACCCGCGACCTGGCCGGCAACACCATGTCCAGCGTCCGCGAAGCCGGCGACCTGCGCGGCATGCTTGGCGAATACCGCAATGCGTCCTATCAAAACCTGGTGCGCGCCAGCGATGCGGTCAAGCAGGAAGCCAAGGTCCGCGCCAAGAGGCTCAACGGCGAAATCGAGGCAACGATCAAGGGCTACCCCCGCCTGATCGAAAGCGCGCAACAAAAGAAGCTGTTCGACGTGTTCGTGGCGGACTGGAAGAAGGCTTCGGCCTCCTACGCCAGCGTCGACGAAATGATCGAGCTCAATCTCCCGGACGACGCCATCAACACCTTCGTCGGTGAAACGCGCACCCTGCACAACAAGGCCAAGGATTCGCTGGCCGCGTTGATCGCCGAAGACAACCTGCTCGCGCAGGCTGCCAAGACCAAGGCCGAGAAGGTCCACGCCACCTCCGTCTCGCTGACCGTGATGGTGCTGCTGATCGGCATCGCCGGCGGCCTCGGCCTGGCATTCCTGTTCGCCCGTTCCATCGTCAAGAGCATGCGCGGCGCAGTCACCACCGCCACCGAAATCGCCGGCGGCAAGCTGGATGGCCAGATCAACGTGCAGGGCCAGGACGAAGTGGGCGAACTGATGCGCTCCATGCAGCGCATGCAGCGCGACCTCAAGGAGCGCATCGAACGCGATCGCACCATCGCTGACGAGAACCTGCGCATCCGCACCGCGCTGGACAAGTCCTCCACCGGCACGTTCATCACCGACCCCGAGCGGGTCATGATCTACGCCAACGACGCCTTCAAGAAGATCGTGGCGCAGTACGAAAGCAGCATCCGCCTGGCATCGCCGGAGTTCGATGCCAGCAAGGTCATCGGCCGGCACATCAGCTACCTGGGCCTGTCCGATGCCACCGTGCGCAAGGCCATTGCCATACTGGAACGCGATGGCGTCACCAGCTTCGAAGAGCGCTTCGGTGAAGTGGTGCTCGCGCAGACCGTCACAGGGATCAAGAACGAGCAGGGCGAAACCACCGGCGAAGTCTGCGAGTGGCGCGACCGCACCATCGAAGTGCAGGTCGAAGAAGAGGTGGCCCGCATCGTGCGCGCCGCCGCCAGCGGCGACATGAGCGGCCGGGTGGAAACCGACGGCAAGCAGGGCTTCTTCCTGCAGCTGGCCCAGCAGCTCAACGGCTTGCTGGACGCCAACGCCGCCAGCATCGAGCAGATCTCCACGCTGTTGTCGGCGCTGTCGCGCGGCGACCTGACCGTGCGCATGCACGGCCAGTTCAGTGGCGTATTTGCGCAGATGCGCGACGATGCCAATGCCACCGCCGAACAGCTGGCCGATATCGTCGGTCGCATCAAGTCCTCGTCCACCGCGATCAATGCGGCGGCCGGCGAAATCGCTTCCGGCAATACCGACCTGTCGCAGCGCACCGAGCAGCAGGCCGCCAACCTGGAAGAGACTGCCGCGTCGATGGAAGAACTCACCTCCACCGTCCGGCAGAACGCCGAAAGCGCGCGCCAGGCCAATCAGCTGGCCATCGGCGCCACCGGCGTGGCCTCGCAGGGCGGCGAAGTGGTGTCGCAGGTGGTCACCACCATGTCCGGCATCGAAGCCTCGTCCAAAAAGATCGCAGACATTATCTCGGTCATCGATGGCATTGCGTTCCAGACCAACATCCTGGCCTTGAATGCGGCCGTGGAAGCGGCACGTGCCGGTGAGCAGGGTCGTGGCTTCGCCGTGGTTGCCTCGGAAGTGCGCACGCTCGCACAGCGTTCGGCCGGTGCCGCCAAGGAGATCAAGGGCCTGATCGACGATTCCGTGCACAAGGTGGCCGAAGGCTCGGCGCTGGTGCGCAAGGCCGGCGCTACCATGGCCGACATCGTCGCCAGCGTGCAGCGCGTGACCGACATCATGGGCGAGATCTCCGCGGCCTCGCAGGAACAGTCTGCCGGTATCGAGCAGGTCAACCAGACCATCACCCAGATGGATGAAACCACCCAGCAGAACGCGGCGCTGGTGGAAGAAGCCACCGCCGCCGCCCGTTCGATGGAAGAACAGGCCGGCCATCTGGCCGAAGCGGTATCGGTGTTCAAGCTGGACGAGTCGGCCGCCCTCGCCACGCAGGCACGCCTGCGCCCGGTGGCCTCGCGTCCGGTGGCAGTCAAGACCTCCGCCAAGCAGGCGGTCCGCGCAGCGGCAACCCCGGCGCGCCCTGGCAAGTCGCAGGCCGCACTGGCCGACGGAAACTGGCAAGAGTTCTGAGTCACCGCTGTCACCCACAACGCCCCGGCCCTGCCGGGGCGTTGTGTTTATGCCTGTTGCGATTGCTGCCTTCCTGCGGTGACGCAGCGCGACAGGTAGGTCCCAGCACGGCATCTTCCACGCAACGGCACGGAGCGACCGCCACCAATCGACGGATTGGCGCTTCAGTTGCACGGCCCCACGGCCGATATCCAGTCATAGCTCACCACGCGTATGGATATGACGACTACCACTCCCGCTTCTGACACACGCGAATTCGATTTCGGCGACCGCGACTTCAAACGCGTTTGCGACCTGATCTACCAGCGTGTTGGCATCGCCCTGGCCCCGGCCAAGCGCGACATGGTGTACGGCCGGCTGTCGCGTCGTCTGCGCGTCCTCGGCCTGCGCTCGTTCCGCGACTACCTTGACCAGCTGGAAGCCGGCAACGACGAGGAAGAATGGCAGGCGTTCACCAACGCGCTGACCACCAACCTCACCTCGTTCTTCCGCGAGCCGCATCACTTCGACAAGCTGCGCGAAGAACTGCAAAAACGTGCGGCGCAGGCGCCGTTGAAGATCTGGTCGTGCGCCGCGTCCACCGGCGAGGAGCCCTACTCCATCGCCATCACCGCCTGCGAAGCCTTCGGCACGCTGACCCCGCCGGTAAGCATCGTCGCCACCGACGTGGACACCCAGGTGCTGGAAGCCGCCTCGCGCGGCGTCTATGCCATCGACCGGGTCGCCTCGCTGGACGCGGCGATCAAGCGCAAGTACTTCCAGCGCGGCAGCGGCCCCAACGAGGGCAAGTGCCGGGTGATCCCGGCATTGCGCCAGCTCATCGAATACCGCCAGTTGAATCTGCTGACACCGCGATACGACGTCGGCGGCCCGTATGCGGCGCTGTTCTGCCGCAACGTGATGATCTACTTCGACAAGCCCACCCAACGCGGCATCCTGTCGCGTCTGGTCAGCCACATGGGCGACGACGGCCTGCTCTACACCGGGCATTCGGAGAACTACCTGCACGCGGCCGATCTGATCCAGCCGTGCGGGCGCACGCTGTATCGGCGCGCTCCGCGTGCGGGAGCCTCTGCATGAGTACCGCCGTGCAGATCGACGATGTCATGCGCTACCGCGATTCGCGGTTCCAGACCATCACCGCCAAGCTGTTGCCCACCCAGTACCTGGTGGTGGACGACGACACCGCGTTGACGACCACCTTGGGATCGTGCGTTGCAGCCTGCTTGCGCGATCCGGTGCTCAAGATCGGCGGCATGAACCATTTTCTGTTGCCGGAAGGCCAGGTCGGCGACGGCGCACCCGCGCGCTACGGCAGTTATGCGATGGAGTTGCTGATCAACGACATGCTCAAGCGCGGCGCGCATCGCAAACGCATCGAAGCCAAGGTGTTCGGCGGCGCCAACGTGCTCAAGGGCTTCACCAGCAACCCGGTCGGCACCCGCAACGCCGAGTTCGTGCGCCAGTACCTGCAGGCCGAACACATTCCCATCATTGCCGAAGATCTGTGCGGCATCCATCCGCGCAAGGTGTGGTTCTTCCCGACGACCGGCCGGGTGGTCGTGCAGCGTTTGCCGCACGCACACGAAGCCGAAGTCGCCGCTGCCGAATCGGCCGTGCGCGCCCGTCTATCCAAAGCACCGGTCACCGGTGGAGTGGAGTTGTTCGAATGACGCTGGAAACTCCTGTGCGTGTGTTGATCGTCGACGATTCGGCGGTCGTGCGTCAGATGCTCACCGAGATCCTCTCGCGCGATGCCGGCATCGAAGTGGTCGGCTCCGCCGCCGATCCGTTGCTGGCACGCGAGAAGATCAAGCGCCTCAATCCGGACGTGATCACGCTGGATGTGGAAATGCCGCGCATGGACGGCCTGGTGTTCCTGGAAAACCTGATGCGCCTGCGCCCCACGCCGGTGGTGATGATTTCGTCGCTGACCGAACGCGGTGCCGATACCACCTTGCAGGCCTTGTCGCTGGGCGCGGTGGACTTCGTGTCCAAGCCCAAGATCGACGTCGCTCGCGGGCTGGAAGGCTATGCGGAAGAGATCGTCAGCAAGGTCAAGATGGCCGCCAAGGCCAGGGTCAGCGCCCTGCACCGCCCCAGCACGCCCAAGGTCACCCTGGACATGCAGTCCGCGCCCGTGCCGGGCAGCGCGCTGCGCTTCCGTACCACCGACCGCCTGATCGCCATCGGCGCTTCCGCCGGCGGCACCGAAGCGCTGCGCGTGGTGCTCGAGCACATGCCAGCCGACGCACCGGCAGTGGTGATGACCCAGCATCTGCCGGCGAGCTTCAGCACCGCATTTGCCGAACGCCTCAACCGCCACTCGGCGATGTCGGTACGCGAGGCCAGCGATGGCGAGGCGATCCTGCCCGGCCATGCCTATCTGCCGCCGGGCGGCCAACATCTGCGCATCATCCGCGACGGTGCGCGCTGGCGCTGCCGCATCGACGACGGCCCGCCGGTCAACCGCCACAAGCCCGCGGTGGACGTGCTGTTTCGTTCGGTCGCCGCCAATGCCGGGCCCAATGCGGTCGGTGCCATCCTCACCGGCATGGGCGACGACGGCGCACGCGGCCTGCTGGAAATGCTGCAGGCCGGTGCGCCCACACTGGTGCAGGACGAAGCCAGCAGCGTGGTCTGGGGCATGCCCGGCGCTGCCTACAAACTCGGCGCCGCGCAGGAAGTGGTGCCGCTGGATCGCGTGGCCGAGCGCCTGATCGCCTTGTCGGCCCAGGCGCGCTGATCGCCCATGCCAGCGCTCCCCCCGCATCCGAACGACCCGGCGGAGGCATCCGGCGCCGTCGATGCCGCGCCGCTCCTCGCTGCGGCGGGCGCGGCCGGACGCACTTCGGAGAACGTGGCCATCGTGCCCGGCCCGCTCACGGCAGGCATGCGCATGCAGGGCGAAAGCCCACAGGACAGGCGTTCGCGGCTGCTGGCCGAAGCCTTGGACGGCAGTAGCAGCGCCATCCTGATCTGCGACCTGCAATCGCGCCTGTTGTATGCCAACGATGGCTTCCAGCGCATGTTCGGCTACACCGAGGCCGAACTGGTGGGCCAGCGTCCCTCGGACGTCCTGACCCGCGCGCAAAGCGACCCGACCGAGGTTGCCCGCATCCGCGACCGCGCCGATGCCCTGCAGCAGACCCGCGCCGATCTGCTGGTGTATCGCAAGGACGGCTCGCCGCTGTGGATCTCGCTCAATTTCAATCCGATCTACGATGCCCGGCATCACCCCTCGCATTACGTGGCGGTGCTGACCGACATCACCGATACCAAGATGCACGAGGTACTGCAGCACCGCGTGCTCGAAGCCCTAGTGCAGGAACGCCCGCTGATCGAGGTGATGACGCTGATCTGCAGCGAAGTGGAGCGCATCGCACCGGATGTACTTGCCACGGTGATGAGCGCCGACAACCAGGGCCGCCTGCAGTCGCTGGCCGCACCCAGCCTGCCGCCCGAATACGCCGATGCGGTCAACGGCCTGAAGATCGCGCCGGGTGCCGGCGCCTGCGGTACCGCGGCCTGGCGCGGTCGCCCGGTGATGGTGGAAGACATCGCCACCGACTCCTTGTTTGCGCAGTATCGCGATCAATTGCTGCCGATGGGCCTGCACGCCTGCTGGAGCGTGCCGATCCGCTCCAACAGCGCGCGCGTGCTGGGGACCTTCGCGCTGTATTACCGCAGGCCGCAACGCGCCGATGCCTGGCATGTCCGGCTGACCGAACTGTGCCAGCAGCTGTGCACGCTGGCGCTGGAGCGCGAACAGATCCGCCAGCGCGTGCATCAGCTTGCCTTCTACGATGCATTGACCGGCCTGCCCAACCGCATCATGTTCAGCGCGCGCGCCGAGCAGGCGCTCACCCAGGCCGAATATGCCGGAGAGCCCGCAGCGTTGATGTTCATCAACATCGATCGCTTCAAGCTGATCAACGACAGCCAGGGACATGCGGCCGGCGATGGCCTGCTGCGCGACATCGCGCTGCGTATCACCGACCAGTTGGCCGCCACCGCCATGCTGGCGCGTGTGGCCGGCGACGAATTCGCCCTGGCGCTGCCGCAATGCAGCGCCGAACAGGCCAGCGCTGCGGCCGAGCGCGTACTGGGCACCATCGCCGGCCCACTGAGCGTGGGCCACATGACCGTGCATTCCTCGGCCAGCATCGGCGTGGCGATGTTTCCCGAGGACGGTCGCGACATCAATATCCTGCTGCGGCATGCGGACCTGGCGATGAACCGCGCCAAGAAGGAAGGCGGCGGACGCTTCCGCTTTTTCAGTTCCGACATGAACCGCATGGCGCAGGAACGCGTGGCTCTGGAGGCCGAACTGCGCCAGGCCATTGGCCGCGACCAATTACAGCTGCACTACCAGCCGCAGATGCACAGCGCCGCGCCGCATGCCCTGTATGGCGTGGAAGCGCTGCTGCGCTGGAATCACCCGCAACTGGGCGCGGTGTCGCCGGCGCGGTTTCTGCCGGTGGCCGAAGAGCAAGGCATGATGCCGCAGCTCAACGCCTGGGTGCTGCGACGTGCCTGCGAACAGGTCGCGGACTGGCGCCAGCGTGGCGTGCCGATAGCGCGCGTGTCGGTGAATCTGTCGGCAAGCGGCTTCGAAAGCCCGCGCATGCTTCCCGACCTGCTCCAGCTGATCGCCGAACTGGGCGTGCAGCCGTCCGATCTCACCCTGGAACTGACTGAAAGCGTGATGCTCTCCGGACAGCCGGGCGTGCTGGAAAACCTGCATGCGATTCGCGAAGCCGGCATTTCGTTGTCGCTGGACGACTTCGGCACCGGCTATTCCAGCCTCAGCCATCTGCATCGCCTGCCGATCGACGAACTGAAGCTGGACATGAGTTTCGTACGCGATATCGAACACAGCGAAGACGCGCGCGCACTCACCACCTCGGTGCTGCGCATCGGCGAACACCTGCGCAAGCACGTGGTGGCCGAAGGCGTCGAGAACGAGGCCCAGCGCCTGTTCCTGGCCGACCTGGGCTGCGAAGTGCTGCAAGGCTATCTGTTCTCGCGGCCCCTACCAGCGCCGGCACTGGAAGCCTGGCTAGGCGCGCAACCGTAATCAGGGGTTGTACGCCAGAACCCCAGAAATTTCCGTCGTCCCAGCTCCAGTTCGGCCACGAGCGCGTCTAGGTCGAGTATCTTGCCGTCGCTCTGGAAGGTGTAATGCTCGTTCAGCAGGATGCGCCGCCAGGCTGCCGGTGACATCTGGGTGATGAGCGCCAGCGCGTTGGCGTTGCCGCTCGCCTCATACTTCGTCAGCAGCCGCGACAGGATGGCCGAGTTGTAGTAAATGACCGCGTTGGCGATCAGGCGCGCACACTGGTTGCTGATTTCGATCTCGATGTCGGTGCGTCCGGTCAGTTCCTTCTTGCCACCGACCTGGGCAACGGTTGAGCGTAGCTGGTGGTAAGACCCGATGCGGTTCTGGGAGCGGTGCACGTTGCGCTCCAGTTGAGGGTCGCGCAGGTAGCGCAGCGTGTAGATGCTGCGGACGAGCTTGTCGAACTCGAATATCGCGCGCCGCGTCGGGTTTTGCGCGGTATAGGTGCACAGCTTGCGGATCAGCGTGCCCTGCGTCATCTCCTTCAGCCCGAGCGTGGCGACGATCCGGTCGATGTTTGGCTTTTCGTCGATGATGAGATCGCGGTCGATTTTCCCGATCGGTCGGATCAGGCAGTTCTCGTATTGTGCAAGGTCGTCGGCGCAGTACAGTTCCTTCAACTGGTCGTCGAGGCTGGCGAAGCGTGGCTCGAAGCGCGGACCGAACCAGTGCAGGATGGCGAAACTGGCCTTGTTGACGCTGTGCATGTCGCCGGTGATCGCGGTTGGTACGACATCCGACGTGTTCTGATACCAGATGTCGAATACGTGATGGGCCTGGTAATCGTGCGTGCCGATCAGGTAGCCGTTGAGCGGCACGTGGTTGCACAGCAGCGTGTAGGCGACCACGCCTTTCCCGCGCCCGAAGTACTATATGCCTGTACAGCTCTCCGTGACCGTGATTTTCTGGCCCCATATCGAGAACGGCAGCAATTTCACCCGCGGGAAGAAGCGGGGGCGCGAAAACATCGACGACTTGGTCGCCCTCTCCTACGAGGGCTCCAAGCTCAACGATGCGGAATACCGATTGGTGATTCCATACACCAATGCTGCCGATCTGAAAGAGCAACGCGACAGGTTATTACACGAGATCTGTTACTCTGCCGATCAGCGCAACTGCGTGGTCGACGACATAAGCATCAAGAACCAGTCCAGCGGCTTGTACTGGGACGAATGCGACGGCGGGTGGAAATGAAGGACGGCATTTTGGGGGCTTTGGCTTCAGCCCTATCGAGGGTGTCCAGGGGATCAGATCAAAACGTTTCGATGAGGCGCATTGCTGTTCAGTATCCAGGCGGCACGACAGGAGGCCGGGGCAGCGAGTCCAGTTGGTTGACTGCCTCCAGAACTGATTCCACTGCGTCTTGGTGCGCGTGCGATTGAGGATTGATTCCGTAGGTCTCTTGAATCATCCGGGATGCGATATCCCTCTGTTGGCTTTCAGGAACATCGGCCAGTGCGTTGCGTACCTCATCGGCAAAAGCGGATGAGATCACTTGTGGTTCTGCATATTTTTCCCACGCTGTGGGGTTTTTTTGGTAATATTCAAGGCGTTTGGCAGTGTTTACATCTTCGTCCGGATGCACTAACGGAATTAACCTTTCAAGACGGTTTTTCAGAAATTCGGCGCTGCTTTTTTCCATCGACCAACGACCTTCCTCGGCTGGCTCTCCGCTCCATGCGCTGTCTTTCAATCGAACAGCCGGACCGTTGGCCCAGGCATCCATGACCACCGTTGACCTCGGGTCGCGGCTTCCGCGCCTCAGTTCGTTCCAGGTGTGCCCCGCTTTGACTGGCATCTCATCCCCGTCGTCGGTTATCTCTTTCATTGGTACGGAAGCACCAGAAGTCACACTCCTCTCGTTGGCCGCCATATGGGGAGCATGGAGGATGGCGCAAAGGGGAGCAGACTGATCGCAGGCCGCTGCCCCCATTGCGACGCCCACGGCAAGCTTGCTGTGGGCGTCCGCTGCCGATTTTGCAACTGACGATCCGATGCCGTTATGGCCTTCGGAGGGAATGTCGTCCGCTTTAACGTTTCCTCTGCCATGCTTGAGCATCAGGCGAACATCGTTAACAGTTTGTCCGGCTGTCGCGAGTCTTGTCGGACTGGTGACTTCGTCACCGACGACATATGCTCCCATGTGGTAAGCGGCCTGCTGGATCTGATGCTGCTCCAGAGATTCATCTCCGCCCCTTCGCAACCGGTCCGGACGCGTCCCCAGGGAGACCCTCAGGGCTAATAGCTCTGGCGATTGCGGCGGCGTGACGCTTTGAAAGCTGGAAACAGTGGAGGCTCGCGGCGACTCTCCCCTGTCATATGCGGCGCCTGGAGCAAGTGCCGCATGTTGAGTCGATTCGGAGGATTTGGAAAAGCAAAGTCCCATATCTGCTCACTTTTTATCAAGGAAACTTAAAGTGGCCAACTTAAAAATAACGGGGGTCGCCCACTCCTGCCCGTTTATTTTCGCCTGCACGCCGCTGGCGATGAACCGATTTGGAAAGATGTGGACGTTAAACCGAAGCAATGCAGCAGTACCGCGATCCGAGGGCCAGCAGGGATTCATGCGAAGTCGAGGATCGGCAGCAACCTGCGAAAATTCCTGGCTGTTTTGACGATGCCTACCGACTCCCGACTTGAATGCGCTCGTGGCCAGACTGGGGATATGGAGGTGACGGAAATTTCTGGGGTTCCGGCGTACAACCCCAATAACGCATGCGCCGAACGATCACAGCATCGAGCTTTTTTCCGGCCAGGAAGGCAGACCATAGCGTGGCACGCGATGAGCCTCCCTCCTGCGGGGAAACAGCGCTGCAAGCGCTCCCCCGCGAGAGAGCGCTTCAAACCCCTCGCCTGCGCGAGAGTGCTTCAAGCCCCTCTCCTGTCAGTAAAGGAAGAGAGGAGCTGGTAGGGAACCACGCACCTCATCCCACGTCAGATGAGGCCATGCCTTCATCCCGCACGCATCAGTTCCACCTCGGTCTCTCCCACCGTCCGCTTCAGCCATCCCAGCAACTGCGCATTGACGAAGGCCGGATTCTCCAGCGAGGCGATATGGCCTGCGTCCGGGATCAGCTCATAATCGCAGCAGATTGCCTCGGCCATCATCCACACCTCTTCGGGCGGGCGCGGGATGTCCTCGGTGCCACCGAGCAGGAAGGTGTTGGCCGGATCCAGCGCAGACAGGGCGTCCAGTCGATCGGCTCGGCCGAAGATCAGCCGGCCCAGTGGCACGATGGATGCGCGCAACTGCTCGGCCGACATCGCCGCCAGACGCTGCGCAAAGGCAGCCGGCAACGCCGAGCTCAGATCGATACCGGGGCGGAAGAAGATCGGCACGATCGCCTCGATCAGCGCAGGCGTCACCTGCCCGGCCGCCTCGATCGCATCGAGCAGGCCGAAGTAGCGCGCACGCGTGGCGGTTGGCTCGGCGCCCAGGAAGGTGTCCATCAACACCAGGCTATACACGCGTTCGGGCGCCATCAGGGCGAGCTCGGCGGCCCACATGCCTCCCACCGACAGACCGACCACCGTGCACTGCGGCAACGCCAGTGCGTCCAGCAGCGCCAGCATCTGCCGGGCAAGATCGCCGATCTGCTGCGTGCCGTGCGGCAACGAACCTGACTGCCCGTGTCCCCAGAGCTCGGGAACGATGACCTGGTAGTGCCGCGACAGGGCCTGGATCTGCGGCTCCCACATGGCCGCGTCCCAGAGGTAACTGTGGCCAAGCAGCACCGGAAAGCCTTGGCCGTGTCGGGTGTAGTGCAGTGTTTGACCAGCGATCGTGCAAGTGGGCATCGGCATCGAGCGAAAGTGGGGAAGCGGCGCAATCTAGTCCTCTTCACCTCAGATTTTTGTTGCAACGCCACACGTCAGTTAACTGATAGTTGCTTTAACGCCAACGATCCTGCATTCAAAACGAAGTTATCTCTCGAAAAGCGAAATGCCCGGCAGTGCCGGGCATTCGTTCCACGCTTGACTGCAGCAGCGGATCAGGCCGCCGCGGTCTCGGCCACGTCCTGATATTCCTGGATCTGATCGAAGTTCATGTAGCGGTAGATCTGATCGCCACTGGTCTTGATCACGCCCACATCGGCCATGTACTCGTCCTTGGTCGGGATGCGGCCCAGACGCGAGCAGATCGCCGCCAGTTCCGCCGACCCCAGGTACACGTTGGTGTTGCGGCCCAGGCGGTTCGGGAAGTTGCGCGTGGAGGTGGAGAACACCGTGGCGCCCTCGCGTGCCTGCGCCTGGTTGCCCATGCACAGCGAGCAGCCCGGCATTTCCATGCGCGCGCCGGCCGCGCCGAAGGTGCCGTAATGGCCTTCCTTGGTCAGCTCGGAGGCGTCCATCTTGGTCGGCGGCGCAACCCACAGCCGGGTCGGGATATCGCGCTTGCCTTCCAGCAACTTGGCAGCGGCACGGAAGTGACCGATGTTGGTCATGCACGAACCGATGAACACCTCGTCGATCGCCGCACCGGCCACGTCGGACAGCGTCTTGACGTCGTCCGGGTCGTTCGGGCACGCCACGATCGGTTCAACGATGTCGGCCAGGTCGATCTCGATGACGGCGGCGTACTCGGCGTCGGCATCGGGCTGCAGCAGCTGCGGATCGGCCAGCCACTCTTCCATCTTCTTGATGCGGCGGCCCAGCGTGCGCGCATCGGCATAGCCTTCGGCAATCATCCAGCGCAGCAGGGTGATGTTGCTGGTCAGGTATTCGATGATCGGCGCCTTGTCCAGGTGCACGGTGCAACCGGCCGCCGAGCGCTCGGCCGAGGCATCGGACAGCTCGAACGCCTGTTCCACCTTCAGGTTCGGCAGGCCTTCGATTTCCAGGATGCGGCCGGAGAAGATGTTCTTCTTGCCCTGCTTGGCCACGGTCAGCAGACCGTCCTTGATCGCGTACAGCGGGATCGCGTTGACCAGGTCACGCAGGGTCACGCCCGGCTGCATCTCACCCTTGAAGCGCACCAGCACGCTCTCGGGCATGTCCAGAGGCATCACGCCGGTGGCGGCGGCGAAGGCCACCAGGCCGGAGCCGGCCGGGAACGAAATGCCGATCGGAAAACGCGTGTGCGAGTCGCCACCGGTACCGACGGTGTCGGGCAGCAGCATGCGATTGAGCCAGCTGTGGATCACGCCATCGCCCGGGCGCAGCGACACGCCGCCTCGGGTGGAGATGAACTCCGGCAAGGTGTGGTGGGTCTTGACGTCGACCGGCTTCGGGTAGGCCGCGGTGTGGCAGAACGACTGCATCACCAGGTCGGCCGAGAAGCCCAGGCAGGCCAGGTCCTTGAGCTCGTCGCGGGTCATCGGGCCGGTGGTGTCCTGCGATCCCACCGAGGTCATCTTCGGCTCGCAATAGGTACCCGGGCGCATGCCCTGGCCTTCCGGCAAGCCGCAGGCGCGGCCGACCATCTTCTGCGCCAGCGAGAAGCCCTTGCCGGTGTCCGGCGGGTCCATCGGCAGGCGGAACAGGTCCGAGGCCGGCAGGCCCAGGAGCTCGCGCGCCTTGGCGGTCAAGCCGCGGCCGACGATCAGCGGAATGCGGCCACCGGCGCGCACTTCGTCGAACAGCACGTCCGACTTCATCGCGAACTCGGCGATCACCTGCCCGTTCTTCAGCGCCTTGCCGTCGTACGGACGCAGTTCGACCACATCGCCGTGCTCCATCTGCGACACGTCCAGCTCGATCGGCAACGCGCCGGCGTCTTCCATCGTGTTGTAGAAGATCGGGGCGATCTTGCTGCCCAGGCACACGCCGCCGAAGCGCTTGTTCGGGATGTATGGAATGTCTTCGCCGGTCCACCACAGCACCGAGTTGGTGGCCGACTTGCGCGAGGACCCGGTACCGACCACGTCGCCCACGTAGGCGACCAGATGGCCCTTGTCCTTGAGATCGGCGATGGCCTGGATCGGGCCGCGCTTGCCGTCTTCTTCCGGCACGAACGCGGCGCCGTCGCGCTTGTTCTTCAGCATCGCCAGCGCGTGCAGCGGGATATCCGGGCGAGTGGTGGCATCCGGGGCCGGCGACAGGTCGTCGGTGTTGGTCTCGCCCGGCACCTTGAACACGGTGACGGTCATGCTCTGCGGCACTTCCGGCTTGCTGGTGAACCACTCGGCGTCGGCCCAGCTCTGCAGCACGGCCTTGGCGTGCGCGTTGCCGGCTTGCGCCTTTTCCTGCACGTCGTGGAAGGCATCGAACACCAGTAAGGTGTGCTTGAGCGCTTCGGCGGCAGTGGCGCCCAGCTCGGCATTGTCGAGCAGGTCGATCAGCGGCTGGATGTTGTAGCCACCCAGCATGGTGCCGAGCAGCTCGGTTGCACGGGTGGGGCTGATCAGCGCGGTGGTCTCGGTGCCGAAGGCCACCGCAGCCAGGTACGAAGCCTTGACCTTGGCGGCATCGTCGACGCCGGCCGGCACGCGCTGGCTGAGCAGCTCGACCAGGAATTCTTCTTCGCCGGCCGGCGGAGCCTTCAGCAGCTCGATGACCTCGGCGGTCTGCTGCGCGGTCAGCGGCAGCGGCGGGATACCGAGCACGGCGCGCTCTGCAACGTGGTGGCGATAGGCTTCCAACATGCGGGTTCTCCAAAAAAGACAGCGGTGAAGGTAAAAACGCGAAACGTGGATCAGGGTGCGGGCTTGGGCACGGTGATCTTCAAACCCTTGAAGTAATCGCGGAAGAAGCCCTCGTCGCGGGTGATCAACCCATCGCACTGGAGCATCGCGTGGGCGCCGATCAAAAAATCCGCCACCACCCGTTCGCGCTTGCCGCCACGTGCACGGAAGCGCTTGTTCATATGACCAGCACGCACCGCCGCCGCTTCCTGGGTGGCTTCGTAACGCACCCCGATCGAGGCCAGGGTTTCCATCAGGTCGACCTGGGTGTCCAGCATGGCCAGCACCTCGGCCACCACGGCGTCGCAGACCACGACTTCGTCGCGCGCCAGGGCGTCGCCGATGCAGATCTCCGACACTTCGCCGTAGACCGCATCGCCGATCAGGATGTCCAGCAGCACCGAAGAATCCAGGGCAATCATAGGTTGGCAATCATGGGTCGAACGGATCCCCGGGCGCGCGGCCGCGGATGACGCGCATGGCGGCGTCGGTGCTGGTCAGGCCATCGACCAGCTTGAATTTGCCGCGCACCTTGCGCAGCGCCTCGCTGACATCTTTCCGCAAGATGATGCGCCCACCATCGAGTTCGATCTTGAGCGTGGTGCCCTTGGTCAGACCCAGGGCATCGCGCACGGCCTTGGGCAGGGTGATCTGTCCGCGTTCGGCAACGGTGGCTTCCATGAGCATGCTCCAGAAAGTATGCGCGCATGATACGTACTTCGACCGTCGTACTCAAGCCGGCAGATCGAGACAGACACACCGTGCGTACACACTGAATCGCTCAGAATGAAGGCCTACCTAAAGCCTTCGACGCCATAGGAGTGATGCATGAGCGATTCCTTTTCCACCCGCACCTCGTTTGAGGTCCACGGCAAGCGCTACGACTATTACAGCCTGCCCAAACTGGGCGAGCGCTTCGATATTGGCCACCTGCCCTACTCGATGAAGATCCTGCTGGAGAACCTGCTCCGGCACGAGGACGGCGGTGTCACCGTCGGCAAGGACCATATCGAAGCGGTCGCCAAGTGGGACCCCAAGGCCGAGCCCGATATCGAAATCGCCTTCATGCCCGCCCGCGTGGTGCTGCAGGACTTCACCGGCGTGCCATGCGTGGTCGACCTGGCCGCGATGCGCGATGCGGTGGTCAAGCTCGGCGGCAACGCCGACCAAATCAACCCGCAGATCCCCTCCGAGCTGGTCATCGACCACTCGGTGCAGGTGGACGTATTCGGCTCGGCCGATGCGCTTGACCTCAACGGCAAGATCGAATTCCAGCGCAACCAGGAACGCTACGGCTTCCTGCGCTGGGGCCAGAAGGCGTTCGAAAACTTCAAGGTGGTGCCGCCCAACACCGGCATCGTCCACCAGGTGAATCTGGAGAATCTGGCGCGCGTGGTGATGAGCGCGGACAAGGACGGAACACAGATCGCCTACCCGGACACCGTATTCGGCACCGACAGCCATACCACCATGATCAACGGCATCGGCGTGCTGGGCTGGGGCGTGGGCGGGATCGAGGCCGAGGCCGCGATGCTGGGGCAGCCCTCGTCCATGCTGATTCCGCAGGTGGTCGGCTTCAAGCTCAGCGGCAAGCTGCCCGAAGGCGCCACCGCCACCGATCTGGTGCTGACCGTGACCCAGATGCTGCGCAAGGCCGGCGTGGTGGGCAAGTTCGTCGAGTTCTTCGGCGAAGGCCTGCAGCACCTGCCGCTGGCCGACCGCGCCACCATCGGTAACATGGCACCGGAATACGGCGCCACCTGCGGCATCTTCCCGGTGGACGAAGAATCGCTGACCTACCTGCGCCTGTCCGGCCGCAGCGAGGAGCAGATTGCATTGGTGGAAGCCTATGCCAAGGCGCAGGGGCTATGGCACGACGCCAACACGCCGCCGGCGCGGTACAGCGCGACGCTGGAACTGGACATGGGTGAGGTCAAGCCCTCGCTGGCCGGCCCCAAGCGTCCGCAGGACCGCGTGCTGCTGGCAGACATGCAGCGCAACTATCGCGAAAGCCTCAAGCCGTTTGCCGAGGTGCGCAGCAAGAAGCTGACCGATCTGAAGCAGGAAGACCGGCTGAAGAACGAAGGCGGCGGCGGCACGGCCGTAGGCGCCAAGGCCGCACACGCCGAGCATGCCTCCGACAGTGGCGCCGGCTGGCAGCTGCGCGATGGTTCCGTGGTCATTGCCGCCATTACTTCGTGCACCAACACCTCCAATCCGGCGGTGATGCTCGGCGCCGGCCTGCTTGCACGTAACGCCTCGGCCAAGGGGCTGAAGGCGCAGCCGTGGGTGAAGACCTCACTTGGACCGGGCTCGCGCGTGGTTACCGACTATCTCGAAAAGGCCGGCGTGCTTACCGACCTGGAAAAACTCGGGTTCTATGTGGTCGGCTACGGTTGCACCACCTGCATTGGCAATTCCGGCCCGCTGCCGGAAGACGTGTCCGCCGCCATCGCCAAGGACGATCTGGTGGTGACCTCGGTGTTGTCGGGCAACCGCAACTTCGAAGGCCGCGTGCACCCCGAAGTCAAAATGAATTACCTGGCCTCACCGCCGCTGGTCGTGGCGTATGCCATCGCCGGCACCACCGACATCGACCTGACCACCGAGCCGCTGGGCACCAGCAGCGATGGCCAGCCGGTGCATCTGCGCGACATCTGGCCGAGCAACAAGGAAATCGGCGATACCATCGCCGCCACCGTCGGCCCGGAGATGTTCAAGCAGAACTACGCCGACGTGTTCAAGGGCGATACGCGCTGGAACACGATTGCCTCGCCGGATGGCGCGCTGTACGAGTGGGACGCGGCCTCGACCTACATCAAGAACCCGCCCTACTTCGACGGCATGACCATGCAGGTGGGCAACGTGGACGATGTGCATGGGGCGCGCATCATGGGCCTGTTCGGTGACTCGATTACCACCGACCACATCTCCCCGGCCGGCAACATCAAGAAGGACTCGCCAGCAGGCCGTTTCCTGCAGGAACGCGGCGTGCAGCCGGCCGACTTCAACAGCTACGGCAGCCGTCGCGGCAACGACGACGTGATGGTACGCGGCACCTTCGCCAACATCCGCATCAAGAACCTGATGTTCGGCGGCGAAGAAGGCGGCAACACGCTGTATTACGGAAAGGACGGCGCGGCGCCGGAAAAACTGGCGATCTACGATGCGGCAGTGAAGTACAAGGCCGACGGCGTGCCGCTGGTGGTGCTGGCCGGCAAGGAATATGGCACCGGCTCCTCGCGCGACTGGGCCGCCAAGGGCACCAACCTGCTCGGGGTCAAGGCGGTGATCGCCGAAAGCTTCGAGCGTATCCACCGCTCCAACCTGGTCGGCATGGGCGTGCTGCCGCTGCAGTTTCTGGAGAACGAGAACGCGCAGACGCTGGGCCTGGATGGTTCGGAAGTGCTGGACATCACCGGCCTGCAGGACGGCGCCAGCCGCCGCGCCACCGTGGATGCCAGAAAGTCCGACGGCAGCGTCAAGCAGTTCCAGGTCAAGGTGCTGCTGCTGACGCCAAAGGAAGTGGAGTACTTCAAGCACGGTGGTCTGTTGCAGTACGTGCTGCGTCAACTGGCCGCACGCAAGGCTGCCTGACCGCGCCAGCGGGGTTGGCTGCCGACATTCCCGCCAGCTGGCGGGAATGCCGTGTCCAGGGCCGGCGACGCCGGCACGTCGCCCTACCCAGCAGGCGGGACCCTTCGCAGCATGGAGACGCCAGCGCCGTCCTGGGCACGGCACCGCTGCTCGCCACGCCGGTACGGGCAGAGAACTCGGCCGCGCAGCCGAAAGCAGCCTTTTCTCTCAGACAGTCGCAAGGCACACCCGGTGTGGCGTCGCAAGCGTCCCGCTCGACCCGCGTTGGCTCACTGCCCTACCGGCGTCCACTGCGCGTGGTACAGCTGCCAATCGCCATCCTGCAGCCGCCATGCGGTGACCAGTTGGTAGGTCTGCGCCTGCTCCGGCAGCCAGCGCCCGTCGCCGCCGGTGGCCAGCGCGGTGAACCTGGCCGTGGCCGTCGCGCCGCGCAGCTGCACCTCCATCGGCCCCAGGGTGACCCCGAGCCTGCGATTGCCCAATAGCTGCAGCTGCAGCAAACGGCGCAGGCCGTTGGCGTCCAGGCCTTGTTCGCCCACGAAATCGGCAGCCACCGGTTGCATCGCCGCGCCCACATCGCGCGCCTCGATCGCCTCCTGCATCTGCGCGACCGTCTGCCGCAGGCGCTGCTCGGGCGCAGGGCGTCCGCAGGCGACGAGCAGCGCCATCAACAGCCATGCGAATCCCCGCCACTGCCAACGAATATTGCCTTGCATCACGCTTCGCCTTTTCCATTCATGACGGTATGCTGCCAGCTGTTGTAGCGCCGTGGAACACACTGCGGCGCGTCGAGAACACCCTGGAGGGGGGCAGATGAATCAGGCACGTCCTTGGTTGCAAAGTTATCCGGCCGGCGTAGCTGCCGAGATCGATCTGGAGCAGTTCCGCACCGTGGCCGAGGTATTCGCCACCTCCGTCGCGCGCTTTGCCGATCGTCCTGCATATCACAGCTTCGGCAAGACCATCACCTATCGGCAAGCCGACCAACTGGTCGAACAATTCGCCGCCTACCTGCTGGGCGAGCTGCGATTGAAGAAGGGCGACCGCGTTGCGCTGATGATGCCCAACTGCCTGCAGTATCCGATCGCCACCTTCGGCGTGCTGCGTGCCGGGCTGGCGGTGGTCAACGTCAACCCGCTGTACACCCCGCGCGAACTGAAACACCAATTGATCGATTCCGGCGCCAGCGTGCTGGTGGTCATCGATAACTTCGGCACCACCGTGCAGCAGGTCATCGCCGATACGCCGGTCAAGCAGGTGATCACCACCGGCCTGGGCGACATGCTCGGTTTCCCCAAGGGAACGCTGATCAACTTCGTGGTCAAGTACATCAAGAAGTTGGTGCCCGACTATCGCATCAGCGGCGCGATCCGCTTCGGCGAGGCGTTGGCGCTGGGAAGCAAGCACACGCTGCCCACGGTACAGGTGGAATCCGACGACATCGCCTTCCTGCAATACACCGGCGGCACCACCGGCGTGGCCAAGGGCGCGATGCTGACCCACCGCAACCTGGTCGCCAACATGCAGCAGGCGCACCAATGGCTGGCCGGCACCGGCGAGCTGGAAGAAGGCAAGGAGGTGGTGATCACGGCGCTGCCGCTATACCACATCTTCGCATTGACGGCCAACGGTCTGGTCTTCATGAAGATCGGCGGCTGCAATCATCTGATCAGCAATCCGCGCGACATGCCCGGCTTCATCAAGGAACTGAAGAAGACACGCTTCACCGCGTTCACCGGCGTCAATACGCTGTTCAACGGCCTGCTCAACGCGCCCGGCTTCGACCAGATCGACTTCTCCTCGCTCAAGATGACCCTGGGCGGCGGCATGGCCGTGCAGCGTTCGGTGGCCGAGCGCTGGAAGAAGGTCACCGGGCGCACCCTGGTCGAAGCCTACGGCCTGACCGAAACCTCGCCGGCCGCCTGCATCAACCCGATGGACCTGAAGGACTACAACGGCTCGATCGGCCTGCCGATTCCCTCCACCGATGCCTGCATCAAGGACGACGCCGGCGCCGTCCTGCCGATCGGCGAGATCGGCGAGTTGTGCATCAAGGGCCCGCAGGTGATGAAGGGCTACTGGAAGAAGGCCGACGAGACCGCCAAGGTGATGGATGCCGAAGGCTGGCTGCACACCGGCGACATCGCACGCATGGACGAACAGGGCTTCGTCTACATCGTCGACCGCAAGAAGGACATGATCCTGGTGTCCGGCTTCAACGTGTATCCGAACGAGATCGAGGACGTGATTGCCGAGATGCCCGGCGTGCTGGAAGTGGCCGCCGTCGGTGTACCGGACGAGAAGTCCGGCGAGATCGTCAAAGCCGTCATCGTGAAGAAGGACCCTGCCCTGACCGCCGACGCCGTCAAGGCGCACTGCCGCGCCAACCTGACCGGCTACAAGCAGCCGCGAGTGATCGAATTCCGCAAGGAACTGCCGAAAACCAACGTCGGCAAGATCCTGCGCCGCGAATTGCGGGATACGCCCAAGGGCTAATCCACCTACGCCAGCGCAGATCGACAGCCACCCGGCTGTCATCCGATGCCCGTACTGCCGCCAGGCTTGCGGGCGTTTGTTTTTGCACGCTTCGGACGGAACGTTCGTTTCGGACGGCCAGCGTGCGACGACGCGCGCGCCGGAATAAGGGCCGATTTGCACTTGGTTATCTGCGCCGTTCCGATGCATGGAAATACCATGCGTTTTTAAAGCTCATGACAGTCCCCCAGGGAGTACTTCGGTGGAACCGGAACGCAGAATCACGGAACACATAATTTCAAGAATGTGCAATTCACAATAAACTACTTTTGCTTGCGGAAATTCACTGAAAGATTCAGGTCATAGGGCTCACCGGATAGAAAGGAAGGCCTCTGCGTTCATGGAGATAGTGCCGGTGTAGCATCGATTCGGAGTGGATCGCGCGCGCCCGCCGGCGTTCACTCTCCCACTGCGGGCTTTTCCAGGATCACGCCCATGAACACGATTGAAAAGATTTCCCTCGGTCGTCCCCACTCCACCATTCGGGTCGATTCTTCGGCTGCTGACGGCACCCACTGGTTGTTCATGCATGCCGATGCGCCTTTTGGCATACGTCCCTGCTGCAGTCCTGAGTTACTGGAAGACATCTGGGATGTCATGGGCTCCATCACCCGCGCCCCGCATGAGCGACGCAGCGGGGAACTGCGCCATTTCGTACTCGCCTCCGACGCGGACGCCTTCAATCTCGGTGGCGATCTGGACCTGTTCGCACGCTTGATCCGCGAACAGAATCGCGAGCAACTCATGCGGTATGCGATTCGCTGCGTGGAAGGCGTCCATCACCTGCATACCGGCTTCGGTGGGGACGTGCGCAGCATTGCGCTGCTGCAGGGCGATGCATTGGGAGGCGGGCTGGAGATGGCCCTGGCCTGCCATACCATCGTGGCCGAGGAAGGCATCGGCATGGGACTGCCCGAGGTCCTGTTCGGCCTGTTTCCGGGCATGGGCGCGTATTCCTTCCTGTGCCGCCGCGTTTCGCCCCATCTGGCGGAAAAAATCATTCTCGATGGACGCATTTACAGCAGCGAAGAAATGCATGCGATGGGGATCGTGGACGTACTCGTACCGAAGGGCCAAGGCGTGGTTGCCACAGAAACGCTGATTCGCCAGCAAAAGCGCATCTCCCACTCCTATCTGGCGATGAACGCCGCACGCAACCTCGCGCAGGCGGTGCCTTACGAGGAATTGCTGCGCATCACCGAAGTCTGGGTAGACACGGCCCTGGCACTCAGTGAGAAATCACTGCGCACGATGGACCGTTTGGTCAAAGCACAGAACCGCCGCGCAGGCGCGGGTGTCGCCTGATTTTGGTGGATCCAATACTGGGGAATCAGGCCCGGCCTATTGCCGGGCTTCGCTTACCCACGGTCGCCATTCCCGCTGACGCCTCCGTCGGACTTATTTTGAGCACGCTGGGCGAGCGCCTCGCGCCCAAGCTTCAAACCATTCTTCAGCTGCTCCAGTCTTTGACTCCATTCTGCTCGCAGCTGCGCTTCCGGCAGGCGCATTAACTCACCACCCTGTTCGGCCAACATCACCAGCCCGAGATTGCTGGAAACACCTTTGACCGCGTGAGCATGCTCGCGTAGACGTGCCCAGTCTCCGTCCGCCGCCGCCTTACCGAGCTGGACAACACATGCTGCAGCATCGCTGAGACATTGTTGAATGAACTCGCGTTCGAACTCATTTCCCATCCCCAGTTCCGCCAGCTCGTCGAGCACGGCAGGATCGAGGACTGCGCCGCTTGGCGCCGCGCTACGGGTACCAATGCTCAGATCGGTCTGACGCAGCTTCTGGTTGACCGCGATTTCGGCCAGCGTATCCAGCAACTTGATCGCCGCCACCGGCTTGGCCAGGAATGCATAGGCGCCCGCTTGTTCGCAGCTGCGAATCGACTCGGGGGTGACATCAGCGCTCAATACCACGATCGGGGTTCCCGGCTTACCACCGGCCTGCATGACCCTCAGCTGCTTCAGCATGTCCAGACCGCTGACACCAGGCATATGCAGGTCGACGATGGCCGCGTCGTAGTCGGCTTCGGCCAACGCATCCAGGACGGCTTCGCCGCCATCAACACAGGTGACGCGATGCCCTGCTTTTTGCAGCAGCCGCTGCAGCACGAGGCGATTTGCCAGATGGTCGTCTGCCACCAGGATCTGCATGCTACGCACGCGGGCACGGTGACGTAGGAACGGATCGGCAAACGCAATCACGTTGCCCGGTATCGTGGTGGACTCCGTCTCATGCAGCACAGGCGGCGGAGTTGCTGCAGGCTTGGCGGTCGCCAGGCCGAACGGCAGTTCAAACCAGAACAAGCTGCCGCCTTCGGGATTTTCCTCAAACCCGATCGCGCCACCCATCGACTGCACCAGCCCCCTGGCGATCGTCGTTCCGAGGCCGCTGCCTTCGAAGCGGCGCGCCAGTCCGGTGTCCGCCTGTTCGAACGCCTCGAACAAACGCGGACGCATATCGACCGGCACACCGATCCCGGTATCGAGCACTTCAAAACGGAGCAGCACACCAGCGCGGCCACTGGCCTCGGTGGCCGCCACCTTCAACTGGACACTGCCGTGGTCGGTGAACTTGACCGCATTGCCGACCAGATTGAGTAGGATCTGCTGCAGATGTCCCGCATCCCCGTGCACACGGGGAGGGACATCTGCGGCGATAGTTGCCTGATAACGCAAGCCCTTGGCCTTGGCCTGCGGCTCCAGGATCAGACCGATTGCCTGCAAGGTGTCATGCACAGCAAAGTCGGACGCATTGATGCAGAGCTTGCCAGCTTCGATGGCCGAGATGTCCAGCACCTCCTCCACCAGCGCCAGCAGACTGCGTGTGGAGGCTTGAATGGTTTTCAGGCATTCGCGCTGCTCATCGTCCAGCTGCGTCGTTGCCAATACCTCGGTCATGCCGGACAGACCGTTCAACGGTGTCCGAAACTCGTGACTCATGTTGGCCAGAAAGCGGCTCTTGGCCTCGCTGGCGCGGCGCGCCTCGGCGGTTGCACGGGTCAACTGCCGCAGCAGACTGGAGAAATACAGCGGAACGGCGGCCAGACCAACCGCAAGCCCGACCCCAAGGCGCTGGTTGCGTTGCCAGTATTCGGTCATCGACAGCGTCGTGGAAAAGCTCACCACCGCCATTGCCACCGCAAGATACAGATAGCGGTTGCCGTAGCGCAGGCCGTTACCGACGGTGACCCACATCACCACGACATAGACCCAGGCCAGCGGCTCGCCCATCTGGATCATGCCGGCCGCCATCAACCCGTAATCGGCCAGCATGCCCAGGATGCGACGCGCATCCGAGCGGTCGGGTCGCCACAGCAGCCATCCAAACAACGCCAGGCCAAGCCCGAGACCTGTCAGCACGATCACCAAGACACCGGTGTGCTGGTGCAGCGGCAAACTATGCCGGACACTCGGCACGAGGACATACGACAGGATCAGGCTGATCAGAACGATGCGGACGATCGCCTGGCCATGTTCGCTGTCAGGTCGATTCATCAACCGCTGCCGGATCCTTCCGAACGGATTCATAGCCTTACACCCCGGGTCGTGCCGATGCGGTCGAGAATTCGCCGCAGATCTGGTCCAGCTGCGCGCGGCCGCGCAGCAGCGCATCCACACAGCGTGGGTCGAACAGGCGACCGCGTTGTGCGTAGAGATAAGCCAGCGCGGCGTCCATGGTCCAGGCCTCCTTGTACGGGCGCGGCGACAACAGTGCGTCGAAGACGTCGGCCACCGCCACGATGCGCGCTTCCAGCGGAATCGCCTCGCCCACCAGTCCATCCGGATAGCCGGTGCCGTCGTAGCGCTCGTGGTGACGCAGCGCGATCAGGGCGCCGACCTGGATGAAGCGGTTCTGGCTGCCGCTGAGCAGCTCGTAGCCGATCCGCGGATGCCGCTTCATGATGCTCATCTCGTCGTCGGTGAGCTTGCCCGGCTTGAGCAGCACCGCATCGGGAATGGCGATCTTGCCCATGTCGTGCAGCGGTGCGGCCATCTCGATGATGCGCACTTCTTCTTCCGACAAGCCGAGCTGCTCGGCGATCAGGCCGGCCACGTGCGACATGCGCTCCAGGAAGGCGCTGGTGCCCGAGTCGCGGTACTCGATGGCGCGCGCCAGCCGTGACAGCGTCTCGCGTTCGCGCTCCTCGACCTCGTTCATGCTGGCCAGCAGACGCTGCTCCAGCGACAGTGCGCGTTGCTTGACGCTTTCGCTCTGCTGACGAAGCTGCAGCAAATTGGCGCAGCGCGCACGCAGTTCGCGCGGGCGGATCGGCTTGACCAGGAAATCGATCACGCCCGCTTCCAGCGCCGCCTGGCGGATCGGCTCGTCGCCGACGATGGTGATCAGGATGATCGGAATATCGCGATGGCTGGGCAGCCGGCGCAGACGCCGGGCGAACTCCAGCCCATCCATGCCGGGCATGCGGTAGTCGAGCAGCAACAGATCCACCCGTCCGGCCTCGCACCACGCCAGCGCGTCGAGCGGGTCACCGAAATCGTAGACTTTCAACTCCGGTGCGATGTCTTCGATGACGTGGCGCAGCATCGTCCGCGCAGACATCTGGTCATCGACAATGACGATGTTCAATCCCAGATCCGCCTTTTCCGACCAGCTTCCCGATGGATCCGCCGACGATACGCCGGCAAGATTACCCAAAACATCCTGCATAGCCGTTGCTCCTCTATCCCGAGAACGGAAAAGCGATGACGCCAGCCGCTGTGCCGACTCCCCCGACGATACGCCATTCGGGGCTCCGCTCTAGCATATGCAGTATCTGTGCCGTCGGCACGCCGACGGCACAAAAAAGATCAGGCTTCCGGACGCATATACGGGAACAGCAGCACATCGCGGATCGAGGTGCTGCCGGTCAACAGCATCACCAGGCGGTCGATGCCGATGCCCAGGCCGCCGGTCGGCGCCATGCCGTACTCCAACGCACGGATGTAATCGGCGTCGTAATGCATGGCTTCGTCGTCGCCACCGTCCTTGGCCTGCACCTGCGCCTGGAAGCGCGCGGCCTGGTCTTCGGGGTCGTTGAGCTCGGAGAAGCCGTTGGCCAGCTCCTTGCCGTTGATGAACAGTTCGAAGCGATCGGTATAGCCAGGCTCGGTATCGCTGGAACGCGCCAGCGGCGACACCTCGACCGGATGGTCGGTGATGAAGGTCGGTTGCACCAGCGTGGGCTCGACGGTGGCTTCGAAGATTTCCAGCAGCAGCTTGCCCCAGCCGTAGGACGGCTTGACCCGGATCTTGAGCCGCTCGCAATGACGCAGCAGCGCCTCGGGATCGGTGCAGTCGGCCACGCTGATCTCAGGGTTGTGGTGACGAACGGCCTCATCCATGCGCCAGCGCCGGAAAGCCGGCGCCAGATCGATGGCGGCGCCGTCCCAGCTCACCTGCGTAGTGCCCAGCACCGACTGGGCGGTGTCGCGGATCACCTGCTCGGTCAGGTCCATGATCTCGTTGTACGTGGCGTAGGCCTCGTAGAGCTCGAGCATGGTGAACTCGGGGTTGTGCCGGGTCGACACGCCTTCGTTGCGGAAGTTGCGGTTGATCTCGTAGACCCGTTCCAGCCCACCGACCACCAGCCGCTTGAGATACAGCTCCGGGGCCACGCGCAGGTACAGGTCCAGATCCAGCGCATTGTGGTGGGTGGTGAACGGCTTGGCGGTGGCGCCGCCGGGGATGTAATGCATCATCGGCGTTTCCACTTCCAGGAAGCGGCGCGTATCCAGCCAGGCGCGGATCGCGCGGATGATCCTGGAGCGCTTGATGAAGACCTCGCGCGCCTCCGGGGTGACGATCAGATCGACGTAGCGCTGGCGATAGCGCTGCTCCACGTCCGACAGGCCGTGCCACTTGTCCGGCAACGGACGCAGCGACTTGGTCAGCAGGCGCAACGCACTGGCCTTGACCGACAGCTCGCCGGTCTTGGTGCGGGTCAGCCCGCCCTCCACCGCCACGATGTCGCCGACATCCCAGCCCTTGAACGCAGCATAGGCATCGCCCAGCACATTGCCCTGCAGGAACAGCTGCACGCGCCCGGACTCGTCCTGGATCTGCGCAAAGCTGGCCTTGCCCATCACCCGCTTGGCCATCAGCCGGCCGGCCATGCGCACCTGGCGCCCACCGGCTTCCAGCGCGTCGGCAGTCCAGGTCTGGGCATCGGCGAATTCGGCCTGCAGGTCGCCGGCGAAGTGCTCGCGCACGAAGTCGTTCGGATACGCGATGCCCTGGCCGCGCAAGGCGCCCAGTTTCGCGCGGCGCTCGGCGATGAGGCTGTTCTCGTCGGCGGGGATCTGCGGCGCGGGGGTCTGCTCGGTCATGGCGGGAATCGGTCTGCAATAGGTCGGGCGGTGCCCGGTGGGAAGTGAACAACCGGCAGCGCCGGCACTCTCTTTTACGTCGGCGGTGTGACGAACGCACGCTGTGCCCGGATCGCCCGGGGCTGCGTGCATTGCCGCCGCTGCGATACAGGCACCGCAGCGGTGCGCCAGGATGCCGTCTCAGCGACGGCCGCCTGGCGCGGCGGTCAGGCGTCCAGGCGTTTGGAGCCTGCCGCCAGGCCGGCCTTCAGGCTGGCCTCGACGAAGTCGTCCAGGTCGCCGTCGAGCACTTTCTGGGTGTCGCTGCGCTCGATGCCGGTGCGCAGATCCTTGATGCGGCTCTGGTCGAGCACGTAGTTGCGGATCTGGCTGCCCCAGCCGATGTCGGACTTGGTCGCTTCCAGCGCGTCGCGTTCGACATTGCGCTTCTGCACTTCCAGCTCGTACAACTTGGCGGCCAGCATCTTCATCGCGTTGTCGCGGTTCTGGTGCTGGCTGCGGCCGGTCTGGCAGGCCACCACCGTGTTGGTCGGGATGTGCGTGATGCGCACCGCCGATTCGGTCTTGTTGACGTGCTGACCACCGGCGCCGGAGGAGCGATACACGTCGGTGCGCAGGTCCGCCGGGTTGATGTCGATCTCGATGTTGTCGTCCACTTCCGGCGACACGAATACCGAGGTGAAGCTGGTATGCCGGCGGTTGTCCGAGTCGAACGGCGACTTGCGCACCAGCCGGTGCACGCCGATCTCGGTCTTCAACCAGCCATAGGCGTACTCGCCCTCGATGCGCACCGTGGCCGACTTGATGCCCGCGACTTCGCCGCCGGAGACTTCCATCAGCTCGGTTTTCCACCCACGCGACTCGGCCCAGCGCAGGTACATGCGCAACAGGATTTCGGCCCAGTCCTGCGCCTCGGTACCACCGGCGCCGGCCTGGATGTCGACGAACGCATTGGCGCCGTCCATCTGCCCGGAGAACATGCGCTGGAATTCCAGCTTTTCTACGTGCGCCTGGTACTTGTCCAGATCGGCGATCACCGCCACTGCGGTGTCTTCGTCCTGCTCGCTGTCGGCCAGCTCCAGCAGATCGCCGGCATCGGCCAGGCCGGCCAGCACATCGGCGATGCCGATGACGGTTTTCTCGAGCATGGACCGTTCACGCCCCAGGGCCTGGGCACGCTCGGCGTCGTTCCACACGTCCGGGCTCTCGAGCTCCCGGCTGACTTCCTCTAGACGCTCTTTCTTGGCGTCGTAGTCAAAGATACCCCCTGAGCGAGAGCACGCGATCGTTGAGATCGGTGATGCGCTGGCGGATCGGATTGGTTTCGATCATGACGGATTTCCGGCAAACAAGCTGGCTAGTTTAGCAAGCGGGCCGCATGCGCGGAACGCAGCAGTGGCCGGCACGCGCGCCGTGGCCCGGCACCATCCCATTGGCCAAGCAGCGACATCCACCCCTCATCCAGCGCGCAACACCGCGCCACTCGCGGGCGCCTGCTTCAGACCGTCACCGGGTCCGGCCTGGGCGTGCCGGCCACCTGCCCGGCACGCGCCCGCAGGCCGGCCAGATGGCTGCGACTGCAGGGCAGCACCGTGGCGTCGCGCAGGTGCACGCGCGCGTCGCCGGAATCGACCAGTTCGATCGCCTGCACCTGGCCCAGATTGACCAGATAGCTGCGGTGGATCCGTACGAAGACAGCCGCATCCAGCCTGGCCTCGATCGCCGCCATGGTGCTGCGCAGGGGATAGTCGTGACCGCGGACGCGTAGGTTGACGTAGTTGCCGGAGGCCTGGATCCATTCGATGTCGGCGGTGGCCACCAGAAAATCGCGGCCGAGCTTGCGCACCAGAAAGCGTTCCGGGCGATCCAGCGGCTCCACGGGCGGCCCCTCGTCCGGCGCAGCGAGCAGATGCGCCTCGCCCTGACGCCGCCGCGCATACCAGCCCAGCGCGTGCTGCACCGCCACCAGTAGCGCAAAGGTGCGCAGGTCCTTGGATAGCTCGTACACCCACTGCAGCCAGCCGCCAAAATCGTAGTGCGCGCCGGCCAGTGCGTAGACCAGCTTGCGCACCAGCACCATGGCGGCGACGTGCGCCAGCCACCACCCCAGGGCCGCGGCCAGGTACAGCGGCACACGTCGCGGCCAGGCATCGGCATGCAGCGGCCAGCGTGCGCACAGCCACAACACGCCTGGCAGCAGCAACAGCGCGGCGGTGGCGCTGCTCAGCTCCCAGCTCAGCAACTGCCACAGCACGACCGGCTGGCCGTCGCGGCGCGCGGCAAGCCAGGCGGTCCAGACGTTGCCCAGCGCACTCAGGTAGAACACCAGCGACCAGATCACGACGGCCCAGCGCATAGCGGCACGTCCGGCCCCGTCCCGGGCGATTGGCGGGCGCGACCCGGTCGATTCCATTGCACACGTCCGCAGTTGGCAGGTGCCGATCATAGAGGCCCGCGCAGCAAGGCGAAACCGCCACCCCAGCCGTCCCCATTCGTCCCTGGGTGGGCGCGACTGGTCACTGCGAGCGGTGGTTTCCACCCCTGGCCCCATCTGCGGCAAGGGCTGGCGGGCAGGATGCGTCCACTCCTCCAGCAACCGCCGACCATGACCGAGCGCCGCCACGATATCGATGCCCTGCGCGTCTTCGCCTTTGCTCTGCTGATCCTCTATCACGTGGGCATGGCCTACGTGGCCGGCTGGGAGTTCCATTTAAAGAGTGCCTACACCACCGACTGGCTGCAGCCGCCGATGATCGCGCTCAACCGCTGGCGGATGCCGCTGCTGTTCATGATCTCCGGCATCGCGATCGGCCTGGCGCGTGCCGAGCGTGCGCCCTGGCAGTTCGCCTGGCGGCGCTGCGGGCGCTTGCTGCCGCCCCTGGTGTTCGGCATGTTCGTGGTGGTGTCGGTGCAGGCCTACTGCCAGGGCGTGAGCAACGGCAAGGTGGTCGCCGGCTTTGGCAGCTTCCTGCTGCGCTACTGGCAGGTACAGCCGTGGCCGGCCGGCAGCTTCGATGGCTAGGAACAGGGCATCACCTGGAACCACCTGTGGTACCTGGCCTATCTGCTGCCGTATACCCTGGTGTTGATGGCGATGATTGCACTGCGCCGCGCCCTGCCGGTCGCCCTGCCGCAGCTGCGCGCCTCCATGGCGACCCCTGCCCTGCTGCTGGTGCCGATCGGGTGGGAAGCCTTCTGTGTGCTGTGGGTGTTGCCACGTCATCCACCGAGCCATGCCCTGGTCGGCGACTGGTTCGTGCATGCCGAATCGTTCCCGCTGTTCGTGCTTGGGTATGCGCTGGCCCACGCCACCCGGTTCTGGACGTGGGTGGTGCAGTTGCGCTGGCCGACACTGCTTGCCGCGCTGCTGGCGATCGCCACCGAGCTGAGCATTCGTCACCTGGGCCGTACCCTCGATACGGCCCAGCTCGGTGCGATGCTGGCCAGCGTGCGCTGGGATGTGATCGAACGGCTGGCGCGCGCAGCCTATACCTGGCTGGCCTTGCTGGCGCTGCTGGGGTGGGCACGGCATCGTCTGAACCGCCCGTTCGCCTGGCTGCCGTATTGCACCCAGGCGGTGTTCCCCTGGTACATCCTGCACCAGAGCCTGATCATTCTGGCGCTGTACTGGCTGGCACCGCTGCAGTTGGGCCCCTGGCTGGAGCCGGCGCTGGTGTTGCTTGCCACCGTGGCAGGTTGCCTGCTGTTGCACGAAACCCTGATCCGCCGCGTGCGCTGGTTGCGGCCGTTGTTCGGCATGCCGATGCGCGCGCCCCAGGCCCGCACGCGCCAGACCACACCAGCGATGACGTTGTAATGGCGCGCGGTACTGTCCTGCGTCGTCGTGCAAACGCGTTGGCATGCGCGACACCGCATACAGCGGCCATCAGGCGCGGTGGAGCACTTATCGACGAACATGCGCATGCGTGGTGCACCATGAATCGAGTGCCACCACCGCCCGCATCCAGTGCTGCTGGAAGCGACGTGCTCCCACACGATGAATGGTGTTCGCCGTCCGTCGCCGGCCTGGCTGGACGCATTGCAGATGGCGTCGCAAGATGCCAGCCCGACCTGCAATGAAGGAACCACGATGCGTCCCGCCCTGCTCGCTGCGGCATTGCTGCTCAGCCCCGTGATCGCCCAGGCCGCACCGGCCACCGGCGTCGACTTCACCCACGACGACTGGACCATCGCCTGCGACAACACCCGCACCTGCCGCGCGGCCGGCTATCAGCCGGACGAAGGCGAGCACCTGCCTGTATCGGTGTTGCTGACCCGCAAGGCCGGTGCCGGTGAGGCGGTTACCGCGGAGCTGATGCTGGGGCAGTACGACAAGGTCAAGCTGCCGGCGTCGCTCAGCCTGCAGATCGATCAGCGCAACCTGGGCAAGCTGGCGCTGGACGGCAACAGCGGCACCGCGTCGCTGGGCAGCGCCCAGGTCGCCGCACTGCTGGCGGCGCTGCCACGCAGCAGCACGATCGTCGCACTCGGCAACGATGGCCGCCGCTGGCAGCTGTCCGACAAGGGCGCGTCGGCCGTGCTGTTGAAGATGGATGAGTTCCAGGGTCGGCTCGGCACGCGCGGCGCGCTGGTGCGCAAGGGCGACCGCGACGAATCCGCCGTGCTGCCGCCATTGCCGATACCGCAGGTCCGCGAAGCCAGGCTTGTCGCAGCGCAGCCAGGCGATGCGCGCCTGGGCACGTTGCCGGCGCTGTATCAGGCGCTGCGTGCCACGCTTCCCGCCGACGAGCGGTGCAAGGGACTCGACACCAGCGTAGCCTCCGAACCGCTGACCATCACCCGCCTGAGCAGCGACAAGCTGCTGGTCTCCACCGACTGCTGGGCGGGGGCCTACAACGCTGGCAGCGGGTTCTGGGTGGTCAATGCCCGCGCACCGTTCGTCCCGACTCTGGTCACCCTGCAGGCCAGCGACCTGGATGGCTCCACCATCGTGGCCTCGCACAAGGGGCGCGGCCTGGGCGATTGCTACCGCCAGGCCGCGTGGACCTGGGATGGCCGACGTTTCGTACAGACCTCCGACTCCACTTCCGGCCTGTGCCGGTTGGTCGCCGCTGGCGGCGCGTGGGAGCTGCCGACCCTGGTCACCGAGGTCAAGCAGTCGCCTTGATTGAAGCAAACACAGCGCATGCCTGCGCTGTCTTGCGCGAGGACCAATGGCGCTGGTGGGTGCGCGTGGCGGCATGAATGCCGCCACCAAGCCCCCAGGGATGGGTTCATGGCGTGCTCCTCGAGCGGTGAGGGCGTCGCACCCTCGGGCTTTTCGCAGTTGCTGCAGGGACCTTGCCCGCCCACCATCGCGGGACACGCTGCAAGTACGTCCTTGTAAGCTCCGTGGCGGCATCCATGCCGCCAAGGGTCCCGCGACGGTGGGCGGGTAAGGACCAGGCGAGATGGTCGGTTTGTCAGGGCAGGCGATACTGATTGCGGTGCCTGGATGACGACGCGCGCAAGCTCTCAGATCAACCCATGCCTATCGCCGGCTCGCAATGCTCGACGATCAACTGCACTGCCGTGCCGCCGCGATAGTCATCACTGACCAGCCGATAGGCCAGCCGCACCATGCGCGCCGGCTCGCTGCCGTGCCAGCCGTTGAAGTGGATGGCATTGAGCGGCTCGGCGCGGCCGGCGCAGCGCAGGGTCAGCTTGAGGTGGCGCTCCTTGAGCACGCGGTATTGCAGCACCTCGAACTGCCCATCGAACAGCGGCTCGGGAAAACCCTGCCCCCATGGGCCGGCCACGCGCAGCGCTTCGGCATGCACGTGGTCGAGTTCGTGCGCGGCCAGTTCGCCATCGCTATGCAGTTCGGCATGCAGCAGCGAAGCATCCACCATCGTCTGTACCTGCGATCCAAACGCCTGCTCGAAGGTCGGCAACGCGTCACGATCAATGCTCAGCCCGGCCGCCATCGCATGGCCGCCGAACTTCTGGATGACGCCGGGATGCCGGGCATCCACCGCTGCCAGCACATCGCGAATATGCAGGCCCGGAATCGAGCGCGCCGAACCGCGCAACTGGCTGCTGCCCGGCTCGGCCGGGGCCAGCGCGATCACCGGGCGATGCAGGCGGTCCTTGAGTTTGGAGGCCACCAAGCCGATCACGCCCGGGTGCCAGTCCGGGTCGAACAGGCAGGCGGCGATCGGCAAGGCGCCGTCGGCATCCAGCACCACCTTCGCCACCGCCTGCTCGGCGTCGTCGGTCATCAGCTGCTGGACCGCACGGCGTTCGGCGTTGATCTCTTCAAGGGCGGCGGCGATCTCGCGTGCGCGGTTCCAGTCCTCGCAGAGCAACAATTCGATGCCCAGCGCCATGTCTTCGAGACGGCCGGCCGCATTCAGGCGTGGGCCGAGCGCGAACCCGATATCGCTGGCGCTCAACCGCGCCGCATCGCGGCCACTGGCGTCGATCAAGGCGCGCAGGCCGATGCAGCCGCGCCCCTCGCGCAGGCGCCGCAGGCCGGCCGACACCAGCGCACGGTTGTTGGTGTCCAGCGGCACCAGATCGGCCACCGTGCCCACCGCCACCAGATCCAGCAGCGTCGACAGGTCCGGTTCGGTGCGGTCGGCGAACGCGCCCCGCGCGCGCAGCACGCCACGCAAGGCCAGCAGCACGTAGAAGATCACGCCCACCCCGGCCAGGCATTTGCTCGGGAAATCGTCAACGGCCAGGTTCGGGTCCACGATCGCATCGGCCGGCGGCAGCACCTCGCCCGGCAGGTGATGGTCGGTGACCAACACCGTCCAGCCGCGCGCCTTGGCCGCAGCCACGCCGGCATGGCAGGCGATGCCGTGATCGACGGTGACCAATACATCCGGCTGCAACACGGCCAGCTCGTCCACCAACGCCGGCGACAGGCCATAGCCATGCACCATGCGATTGGGCACGGCGTGATGCACATCCAGCGCGCCAAGCATGCGCAGGCCACGCACACCCACGGCGCAGGCGGTAGCGCCATCGCAATCGAAATCGCCCACCACCAGGATGCGACCTTGCTGCGCGATCGCATCGGCCAGCAGGCTCGCAGCCACGGTGCTGTTGTGCAGCCGCTCCGGCGACAACAGCTGCCCCAGCCGCGGCTGCGCGCCTTGCGCGTCGGTCACCCCACGCGCAGCGTAGAGGCGGCGCAGCAGCGGCAACATGGCATCGGGCCAGCTTCCGACCTGGCCTGCCGGGCGCCGGACAATCCGTGGACTGCCCGTCATTGCGCCAGCTGCAACCGCGGCGACCGCCAGAACCGCCAGCGTTGCGTGCGTGCCAGCGACAGCGTTTCGCCGTCCTGGAAATCCAGCACCAGCCGATCCAGCTCGCCGCGGGTCATCGCCGCCAGCAGCGGTGCCACTGCGTCGTCGCCGAATTGCTGCAACGAGCGCAGATGGCGCAGGTCCACCAGCGCATCCACGCGCTGCTCGCCCTGTGCATCGGCGCCCGCCGCCAGGGCCAGCGCACGCAGCAGCGATTCGCGGCTGCGCACCTGGCGGTGCGGCGATGTCACTGCCTGCGGCAACACGCCGCCGCCCCAGAACCACAGCGAGTTGATCGCCGGTTTGCCGCTGGCCACCCGCCCCTCATTCCAGGGATGTTGGTGCAGCATCACCTGCGCCTCGGTCAGCAGCGCGCGCCAGCGCCGGCCAAGATCGCCGGCCGGCAAATGGTCGAACAAGTCGTCGCCGATCGCCACATCCGGCGGCACGAACTCGGGCAGCTTGGCATCGGGCGAGAGCCGCAGATACCAGCGCGACGGCGTGGGGGCATCGAGCAGGAATCCGGCGTCGCCGAACATCGGCTTGAGGATCGGCAGCAGCATCGCCAGGTCTTCGGCGGTGGCGCCGAGCGCCTCGCCATAGCCCATCAGCCGCGCGCCCTGCATGTCCGGCACCACGTAGGCCGGGTCGGCGCGCACCCAGGTGGCGCCGGCGGCATCGCCGGTATCCAGCTGCCGCGTCAACGCGGCCACCGGCCAGTGCGACGGGGTCAGGGTGAAGTGGCGCTGCAGCTGCGCCACCTCGCCCGCCTCGCCGGTGTGCTGGTCGGCGCGCGCCAGCGCACGCGTCACCACCGCATTGTCCAGGGTCCCGGGCAGGCGGCGTTTTTCCGGCAGCAGCAGCGTTGCGGTGGTCATCGCTCAGGCGTGCCTGCGATCAATCCAGATACGCGACGCTGACCACTTCGTATTCGCGCTGGCCAGCCGGCGCGTCGATGGTCACTGCATCGCCTTCCAGCTTGCCGATCAACGCGCGTGCCAGCGGCGAGGAAATCGCGATCAGGCCCATCTTGATGTCGGCTTCCAGGTCGCCGACGATCTGGTAGCGCTTTTCCTCGTCGGTCTCGACGTCTGCCAGCGTTACCGTGGCACCGAACACGATCTTGCTGCCGGCGCCCAGCTTGGTGATGTCGATGATCTCGGCATGCGAGAGCTCGCCTTCCAGCTGCTTGATACGGCCTTCGATGAAGCTCTGCTGCTCGCGCGCGGCGTGATACTCGGCGTTTTCCTTCAGATCGCCGTGTGCGCGCGCCTCGGCGATCGCGGCGATCACCGCCGGACGCTTGACCGATTTCAGTTGATCCAGTTCCTCGCGCAAGCGCTGCGCGCCCTTGGATGTCATGGGTGCTCTCATGCTTGAAGCTCCTTGTGCAGTTCCTGCAGCGACCACACAGGGCCGGTGCCGCGGAATTCCAGCGAATGCACCAGCGCCTTGGCGCCGGCGACAGTGGTCGAATAGGTCACGCGGTGCTGCAGCGCTTCGCGGCGGATCGAGAACGAGTCGGAGATGGCGGCGCGGCCTTCGGTGGTGTTGACGATATAGACGATCTCGCCGTTCTTGATCGAATCGACGATGTGCGGGCGGCCTTCGGCCACCTTGTTGACGATCTCGCAGCTCAGGCCATTCTGCTGCAACCAGGCACCGGTGCCGTGCGTGGCCACCAGGGTGAAGCCGCGCTCCACCAGCGCCTGCGCCACCGGCAACACGCGCTGCTTGTCCGGGTCGCGCACCGACACGAACGCCTTGCCCACCGGCGGCGCCTTGATGCCGCCGGCTTCCTGCGCACGCGCGAACGCCGCGCTGAAGCTGCGGCCCACGCCCATCACCTCGCCGGTGGAGCGCATTTCCGGCCCGAGGATCGGGTCCACGCCCTGGAACTTGGCAAACGGGAAGATCGCCTCCTTCACCGAGTAGTAGTCCGGCACGATTTCCTTGGTGGCGCCCTGCGCGGCCAGCGTCTTGCCGGCCATGCAGCGGGCAGCGATCTTGGCCAGCGGCAGGCCGATCGCCTTGGACACGAACGGCACGGTGCGCGAGGCACGTGGGTTCACTTCCAGCAGATACACGATGTCGTCGCCGGCCTCGTTGACCTGCACTGCGAACTGGGTGTTCATCAGGCCGACCACGTTCAAGCCTTCGGCCAGCATCACCACCTGGCGGCGCAGCTCGGCCTGGGTCTCGGGCGACAGCGAATACGGCGGCAGCGAGCACGACGAATCGCCCGAATGCACGCCGGCCTCTTCGATATGTTCCATCACCCCGCCGATCAGCACATTGCCGTCCTTGTCGGCAATGATGTCCACGTCCACTTCCACCGCGTTGTCCAGGAAGCGGTCCAGCAGCACCGGCGAGTCGTTGGAGACCTTCACCGCATCGCGCACGTAGCGCGCCAGATCCGATTCGCCGTAGACGATTTCCATCGCGCGGCCGCCGAGCACGTAGCTCGGGCGCACCACCAGCGGGTAGCCGATCTCGCGCGCCAGCACCAGGGCTTCTTCCGGGTTGCGCGCAATGCGGTTCGGCGGCTGCTTCAGGCCCAACTTGTCGACCAGCTGCTGGAAACGCTCGCGGTCTTCGGCCAGATCGATCGAGTCCGGGCTGGTGCCGATCACCGGCACGCCGTTGGCTTCCAGCGCACGCGCCAGCTTCAGCGGGGTCTGGCCGCCGTACTGCACGATCACGCCCTTGGGCTGTTCCAGCTCGACGATTTCCAGCACGTCTTCCAGCGTCAGCGGCTCGAAGTACAGACGGTCGGAGGTGTCGTAATCGGTGGACACGGTCTCCGGGTTGCAATTGACCATGATGGTCTCGTAGCCGTCATCGCGCAGCGCCAGCGCCGCATGCACGCAGCAATAATCGAACTCGATGCCCTGCCCGATGCGGTTCGGGCCACCGCCCAGGATCATGATCTTGTCGCGGCTGGTGGGCAGCGCTTCGCATTCGTCCTCGTAGGTCGAATACAGGTAGGCGGTGCTGGTGGCAAACTCGGCCGCGCACGAGTCCACGCGCTTGTACACCGGGCGCACCTTCAGCGCACGGCGCAGCGTGCGCACCGATTCTTCGTTGCTGCCGATCAGCTGCGCCAGACGCGCATCGGAGAAACCGGCGCGCTTGAGCAGGCGCAGGCGCGGCGCATCCAGCGCGGCCATGCCGTCGTCGGCCAGCTGCTGCTCGTGGCTGATCAGTTCTTCGATCTGGTCCAGGAACCAGGGGTCGATGAACGACAGCGCATACACCTCGTCCACCGTCATGCCGGCGCGGAACGCATCGGCGACATAGAACAAACGCTCCGGGCCAGGTGCCTTGAGCTCACGCTTGAGCGCGGCGATATCGTCTTCGCTGCCCAGGTCCAGGCCGGTCGGGTCCAGGCCGATCTTGCCGGTTTCCAGCCCGCGCAGCGCTTTCTGCAGCGACTCCTGGAAGGTGCGGCCCATCGCCATCACCTCGCCCACCGACTTCATCTGGGTGGTCAGGCGCGCATCGGCCTGCGGAAATTTTTCGAACGCAAAGCGCGGAATCTTGGTGACCACATAATCGATCGACGGCTCGAACGACGCCGGGGTCAGGCCACCGGTGATCTCGTTGCGCAATTCGTCCAGCGTGTAGCCCACCGCCAGCTTGGCGGCGACCTTGGCGATCGGGAAACCGGTGGCCTTGGACGCCAGCGCCGACGAGCGCGACACGCGCGGGTTCATCTCGATCACCACCACGCGGCCGGTGGTCGGGCTGATGCCGAACTGCACATTCGAGCCACCGGTATCCACACCGATCTTGCGCAGCACTGCGATCGAGGCATCGCGCAGGCGCTGGTATTCCTTGTCGGTCAGCGTCTGCGCCGGCGCCACGGTGATCGAGTCGCCGGTATGCACGCCCATCGGGTCGAGATTTTCGATCGCGCACACGATGATGCAGTTGTCCGTGGTGTCGCGCACCACCTCCATCTCGAATTCCTTCCAGCCCAGCACCGATTCTTCCACCAGCACCTCGGTGGTCGGCGACAGTTCCAGGCCACGGCCGACGATCTCGATCAGCTCTTCGCGGTTGTAGGCGATGCCACCGCCGCTGCCGCCCAGGGTGAAGCTGGGGCGGATGATGGTCGGGTAGCCGACGCGGGTCTGGATATCCAGCGCTTCTTCCAGCGTGTGCGCCACTTCGGCCTTGGGGCATTCCAGGCCGATCTCGCCCATCGCCACGCGGAACAGCTCGCGGTCTTCGGCCATGCGGATGGCTTCGCGCTTGGCGCCGATCAGCTCGACGTTGTACTTCTCCAGCACGCCGTGGTCGGCCAGATCCAGCGCGCAGTTCAGCGCGGTCTGCCCGCCCATGGTCGGCAGCAGCGCGTCGGGCTTTTCCTTGGCGATGATCTTTTCGACCGTCTGCCAGTTGATCGGCTCGATGTACACGGCGTCGGCCATGTTCGGGTCGGTCATGATGGTGGCCGGGTTGCTGTTGACCAGCACCACGCGGTAGCCCTCGTCGCGCAGCGCCTTGCACGCCTGCGCGCCGGAGTAATCGAACTCGCAGGCCTGGCCGATGACGATCGGGCCGGCGCCGATGATGAGGATGGTTTTAAGGTCGGTGCGCTTTGGCATTGTCTTATTCAGGCCTTCATGAGTTCTTGAATCTTCGCGATATCCCCATCTTTACTTAGGATTTCGAGATCATTGATTTCTGCGCAGACGCAATGGAACACGTCGAACCTGCGCTTATCCAGCTTTACATTGGTCTGGCGAGCCTTCCGGAAGACTTACGCGGCACGTATGGCCTCTTGACCCCGCACCTCGAACTCCTTCATGTCGTTGAGGATGGCGTTCACCGCCTCGAAATCCGCCTCGTCCATACCGCGCAACACTTCGTATCGAATCAGCGGGGAGATCGCGATCTTGACATCCGGATCGGCGACCAGCGCCTCGAATGTCGACAGCGACGCTTGGTGAGCAGCATTGCTCTCCTCCCCATCCAGCGCGCCGATCAAGAGGTTGGCATCGAGCAGTACCAGACGGGTCATGCTTGCTCCCCACCCTGCCGATCGCGGCGCTGCTTGACCAGGTCCAGCAATGCACGTTTGGTAGCGGACTGGTCTTCGCTGACCAGCGCCTCGCGCTTGAGTGCATTGAGATCGACACCAAAGGTCTCTTCAAGCACATCCGCGAATGCCTTCATGTTGGGCGAGTCGATCACAGACGACCTGACGACTCCGTCTGCCGCGTCGCGCTCCAGGAGATAGGCCTCTCCCTGCTCGAGCTGGGTCAGTACCAGCGGCGAGTGGGTGCTAATGAAGAACTGCGTGTTTGGGAACAGCGCCTTCAAATGTCTGACGATGCTGACCTGCCAACCGACATGGAGGTGACTTTCGATCTCGTCGATCAGCACCACGCCTGGCAGGTTCTGCAGATCCTTGGAGTTACTGAAGCCTGCGTACCCGGAGACGATGGCTTGAAACAGCTTCACTACCGAGGCAAATCCCGAACTGAGTTCACCCAGCTCAATCATGCGGCCCTCCACACTCAGGTAAACACGCTGCGAGCCGTCGATCTGCAGGCGCTCGGCATCCACACGCTGATCGATGCGATGCAACAGCTTCAATACCGACTCGATCTCGTTGCGCAGGTTGTCCTTTTCAACCTGAAAAGGGTTGACCGACTGCGCACGCTGTATGAACCACACGCGGATGTCCGCATCCATGCCGGCAGAGCGCAACGAGCCTTCTCTGCACTTATCTAACAGCAACTCAAAATGCTGAGACCTACGTTCCTCAAAATTTCCCAATGCTGCAATGGATGTGGGCTGACTTCCCATCGACGATCGCCCACCCGCACCGATGTAAACCAAGGGACGCGAATGACGAACAGCATGTGAGGCAACATCTCTTGCCTGCACGAGCTTTTGCAAAGGCTCATCAATAAGATATCGCGAGTCATCGATAAGGACGTTGGACGCGGGCACGCACTTGTCTGGATTGATTCCCCGATCACCCTTGACTCGCAAGAACTCCTCATTGGTAAAAAGCAATACGCAATAGATGGCTTCTAAAGACTTCGTTTTGCCAACGCCATTGACGCCAAAAAGCACACGCGCCCGGCAGGCTGCGTCGAACCGCAGCTCCACCTTGCCGACTCCCTTCAAACCTTCGATGTCGATGCGATCAAGCATTAGGACCTCCACTGGGGCCGACGGTATGCCATGCAGTCATCAGAGCGAGCATGTGGCCCTGGACGGGGTTCAAGCTTTCACTTCAGCCATCAACGCCACAAACCGATCGAACAACGGCCCCACATCGCGCGGCCCCGGCGAAGCTTCCGGGTGGCCCTGGAACGAAAAGGCCGGCGCGTCGGTCAGCGCGATGCCCTGGTTGGTGCCATCGAACAGCGAACGGTGGGTGACGCGCACATTGGCTGGCAGCGTGCGTTCGTCTACCGCAAAGCCGTGGTTCTGCGAGGTGATCATCACCCGGCCGCCGTCCAGGTCCTGCACCGGGTGATTCGCGCCGTGGTGGCCGGTGGTCATCTTCAGCGTCTTCGCACCGGCAGCCAGCGCCAGCAGCTGATGGCCCAGGCAGATGCCGAAAGTCGGCACCTTCTTCGCCACCAGCTCCTTGATCGCGGCGATGGCGTAGTCGCAGGGTTCCGGGTCGCCCGGGCCGTTGGACAGGAACACGCCATCCGGATTCATCGCCAGCACTTCGGCCACCGGGGTCTGTGCCGGCACCACGGTGACGTCGCAACCGCGCTCGGCGAGCATGCGCAGGATGTTGAGCTTCACGCCGTAGTCGTACGCCACCACGCGGTACTTGAGCTCGGCGCGCACGAACGCATTGGCGTCCAAGTCCAGCTGGCCTTCCTGCCAGGTGTAGCTGGTCTCGGTCGAGACCACCTTGGCCAGGTCCATGCCCTTCAGGCCGGGGAACTTGCGCGCGGCGTCCAGTGCGGTGTCGACGTCGATCTCGCCGGCCATCAGCGCGCCGTTCTGGGCGCCCTTTTCGCGCAGCAGACGGGTCAGCTTGCGGGTATCGATGCCGGAAATGGCCACCACGCCGCGCGCCTGCAGCCATTCCGGCAAGGCCACCTGGCTGCGCCAGCTGCTGGGACGGCGCGGCACATCGCGCACGATCAGGCCGGCGGCCCAGATCTTGCGGGCCTCATCGTCCTGATCGGTAAAACCGGTGTTACCGATGTGCGGATAGGTCAGCGTGACCATCTGGCGGGCGTAGGAGGGGTCGGTCAGGACTTCCTGGTAACCGGTCATGGCGGTGTTGAACACCACTTCGCCGACGGAAAGCCCGTTGGCGCCTACGGATTCGCCCTCGAACACGGTACCGTCTTCGAGGACAAGGATTGCGGGTTGGGTCACGTGGGGTCTCGCTCTGGCTGCCTGGGACTCCGATGCGCTTCCGGCCAAATTCCGGTTGCAGCAAAGCGCGGACGCGGTGCTGAGGACCGGTCCGACGCTGGTTCGGGCAAGCGAGAATTGTAATGGCAAGTGCTCCGGCTTGCCAGCCTGACAAGCGAGACGAGCATGCCCGGCGGCGCACCCGCATGCATACGCAGCGCAACCGCGCGTGCGTTCACACGCGGTTGCGCGGCGCTACAACACCAGGTCGCGCACCCGGTAACTGCCGGCAGGCCGGCCGATCAGGCGCTTGGCAGCATGCAACGCACCACGCGCGAAAATGTCGCGGTTGGTGGCCCGATGCACCAGCTCCAGCCGCTCGCCCAGCCCGGTGAACTGCACCGTATGCTCGCCGACGATATCGCCGGCACGCAGGCTGGCAAAACGCGGCTGCGCACCGCTGCCGGTGGCGGCTTCACCCAGGGTCAGGGCAGTCCCCGACGGCGCGTCCTGCTTGTGGACGTGATGCGCTTCGACGATGTCGCAATCCCAGCCCGGCAAGGTACCGGCGGCGCGCTCGACAAGCTCGGTGAGCACCGCCACGCCCAGGCTGAAGTTGGACGCCCACACCAGCGGAATCTGTTGTGCCGCCTGCAGCAATGCCGACCGCTGCGCCTCGTCCAGCCCGGTGGTGCCGGACACCAGCGGTCTGCCGCGCTGCGCGCACAACGCCAGGATCGGCGCAAAGCCCTGCGGCAAACTGAAATCGACCGCCACATCGAAGGCCGGCGCGCCGCCCAGCTCGCTGGCGGCGAAGAACGGCACGCCGTCCACCACCCGCTGCGCAGGCGAGCGCCCCACCACCGCACCGACGACCTGCAAGGCCTCGTCTTCGGCCGACAGGCGCAGCAAGGCCTTGCCCATCCGCCCGGAGGCGCCGTGGATCAACACTTTTACAGGGGAGCTTGTCATGCGCGCAGGCTAGCGAGGCTGCGGGGGTTGTACAAGGTGCCGGGAATCGGGAATCGGAAAGCATGAGGCCGGCCGCCGTGCCCGCATGGCTGCCAAGTCACCGTGCTGTCAGCTGCACTCAGTCTTCCACGCCATCCAGACGTTTGCTCCAGCTTTCGACCTGGCTGCGTTGCAGGCGGCGTTCGAATAGGATGCGCCACGACGGCACCAACGGCAGCGTCAGAACCTCCGTGATGGCGGTTTCGTCCACCGCGCGTGCGTAGAGCAGTTGTTGCAGGCGCGACAGCGACCAGTGCGGATGCGGACGTGCCTGCAAGGCCAGGATATCGCCTGCAGTCACGGCGCCGGGTTGCAGCACGCGGTAATACCAGCCGGTGCGGCCGGTGTCCTGCACCCGGCGCGCCATGTCGCGCACGCCGAAGCGGTCCGAGAGTTTCCAGCATGGCTGGCGCACTTGCGACACCTCCACCACCGCCGTGCCCAACGCGAAGCGATCGCCCAGGCAAATATCGGCTTCGGTCAGCCCGACGGTGCTCAGGTTCTCGCCGAAGGCACCAGCGCTCTCCAGCAAGGCATGCGCACCGAGTTCGCTGCGCCAGGCGGCGTAGTGCTCGCGCGGATAATGGTGGATGGCCTTGTCCGGCCCGCCATGCACACGGCGGTCGCCCTGCTCGTCGCCATCCAGCCCGTCGATACCCACCCGTACCGGTCCGGGTACGGCACGCTTGTCGATGGCGCTGCGCGTGCCGGGGCGGCTGAAATCGCGCGCCACGCCAATGGCCACGCTATCGATCGGCGTGGACGATGGCATCTGCGCGGTCATCGCCGATGCCGTCATGCACCCTGCCCCGGCAGCTCGGCCAATGCCTCGCGCAACACCTCGCCCAGCACCTGGATGCCGGCATCGATCTTTTCGGCCGGCACGGTCACGAACGACAGGCGCAAGGTGTTGGCCTGCGGCAAGGTGGCGAAGAACGGCGCACCCGGCACAAAGGCCACGTTGCGTGCGATGGCCCGCGCTAGCAGCACCGTGCCGTCCAACCCCGGCGGCAGGCTGACCCACAGGAACATCCCGCCTTCGGGGCGGTTCCATTGCACCTGTTCCGGGAAGTGCAGGTCCAGCGCTTCCAGCATCAGGCTGCACTGGCGCGCGTAGAGCGCGCGAATCTGCGGGATATGGGTGTCGAGAAAATCGTCCTGCAAGGTCTGGTACACCACGCGCTGGGTGAACGATGGCGTATGCAGATCGGCTGCCTGCTTGGCCTGGATCAGCTTGCCCAGCACCGCCTCCGGCGCCACCACGTACCCCAGCCGCAGGCCCGGCGCGAGCACCTTGGAGAACGAGCCCATGTAGATGACGCCTTCGGGGTTCATCGACAACAGGCTCGGCAGCGGCTCACCGCTGTAATACAACTCGCCATACGGATCGTCTTCGACAATCGGCACACCCGCCTGCGCAGCACGCTCCACCAGCGCCTGGCGCCGGGCCAGCGGCAGACGGCGGCCGGTGGGATTCTGGAAGTTGGGCAGGCAATACAGAAAGCGCGCATCGGCCAGCAGGGCCGGATCCAGCGCGTCCACCACCACGCCCTCCTCGTCCGAGGGCATGCCGACGAAGCTGGGCTGGAACAGCGAAAACGCCTGCAATGCGCCCAGGTAACTCGGCGTCTCCACCAGCACCTTGCTGCCTTCGTCGATGAACACCTTGCCCAGCAGGTCCAGGCCCTGCTGCGACCCGGTGGTGATCAGCACCTGGCTGGGCCGGATGCTGGCGCCATCGCAGCTCAGGCGCGCAGCCACCCACTCGCGCAGCGGCGCATAGCCTTCGGTCGGGCCGTATTGCAGCGCGGCCTGCGGCGCGTCGCGCAATACCTGGTCGCTGGCCGCGCGCATGCGCTCCACCGGAAAGGTGGCCGGCGATGGCAGGCCACCGGCGAAGGAAATGACCTCCGGGCGCTCGGTCACCTTGAGAATTTCGCGAATCGCCGAACTGGTCAGCGCCTGCGCACGTCGGGAAATCTGGAAGGAAGTGGTCATGGCATAAGCATACCCAACGGCCGCTGCGCAGATGCTGTGCACTGCAGCGTGCGCTGGCATCGCCGGACCCGTCAGGCGGCAGCGGGGAAACGTTCGGCACCGTCTGCAGCGGCCATGTGCGTCAGCGGGTTGCAATGGCTGAACTGACGACGATTTGAACAAGAATAGCTGCAAGCATGCTGCGCAGCGGCCAGACGGGCGCTGCCTGCGCTCGGAATCGGCTTTCTGCACAAGCATTCAATCCGGTGAAAGCAACCGCCGCCTGCCGCATCTGCAGGTGGCATGAAGTCCCTGCGCCCAAGCCGCAGCGGCAGGCATGGATCCACACCGTAGATCCGCAGCTCCGCCGCTATTGCGGGCACGGCTATTGGTAAGCCGGCCCGACCCAGACGGTGTCCTCGCTGCGCGCAATCAGCGTTTTCCAGCGTTTGCGGATCAGCTTGTCACGCGAGCGGAAGGTCATGCGCATGCCCGGCAGGCCGAGCGTGGCGCGCGTTTCAACCATCGCCGACTGTTCGTTGGGCGCAATCTCGGCCACCGCGGCCAGAATCGCCAGCAACACCAGCAAACGCATTCCCATCCCCCTGCCATGCCGCGTCCTGCGGCCGCGCAGGTGTAGCGTAGGTTGCGTGCCTCAGTGCTTGCGTGGCGGCGTCGGGCCGCAACTGTCGCAACCGCCACAGGACGCGCCACCCTGCGTGGCCGGCGGTGCGATGCCGCGGCCGAGTACGTGCATCCAGGCCGGCCGGCCGGCGCGCAGCAGAGCGAGCGCAAGCGCCCCGCGCAGGCGGCGCAAGGGACCGGGAAACTGCTTCTTCATCACCACCCACAGGCTGAGCAGCACCGCGACGGCGATGACCAGGTATTGCAGGGTGAGCGACAGGTCCATCTCAGCCAGCCCCGAGCGCGACTGCCAGCTGGTAGGTCACCAGCGAGGCCAGGTAGGCCAGCGCGAACAGGTACACCGCGCTGATGGTCATCTGCTTCCACGAATTGGTTTCGCGCTTGATCGTGGCCAGCGTGGAGATGCACATCGGCGCGTAGATGTACCAGACCAGCAGCGACAGCGCGGTGGCCAGCGACCAACCATCGCTGATCAGCGGGGACAGGGCCTGCGCTGCGGCATCGTCGTCGGCGGACGACAGCGCGTACACCGTGGCCAGCGAGGCCACCGCCACTTCGCGCGCAGCCAGGCCGGGAATCAGTGCAATGCAGATCTGCCAGTTGAAGCCCAGCGGTGCGAAGAACGCCGCCATCGCATGGCCGATGCGGCCGGCAAAGCTGTAGTCGATTGCCGGCAAGGTGGCATTTGCCGGCGCCGCCGGGAACGACAACAGGAACCACAACAGGATGGTCAGCGCCAGGATGATGCCGCCCACGCGCTTGAGGAAGATCCAGGCGCGCTCCCACAGCCCCAGCGCCAGGTCGCGCACCTGCGGCACGCGGTAGGACGGCAACTCCAGCATCAGCGGGTGCTCGCTCTTGTCGCGGCGCCACTTCTTCATCGTCCACGACACCAGCAGTGCACTGACGATGGCCGCGGCATACAACCCGAACAACACCAGCCCCTGCTGGTTGAAGATGCCCCATACCGTCCTCTGCGGAATGAAGGCCCCGATCAGCAGCGCATACACCGGCAACCGCGCCGAACAGGTCATCAGCGGCGCGACCATGATGGTGGCCAGCCGGTCGCGCGGGTCCTGGATGCTGCGGGTGGACATGATGCCCGGCACCGCACACGCAAAACTCGACAGCAACGGAATGAACGAACGCCCGGACAACCCGGCCGCCGCCATCATGCGATCGAGCAGGAACGCAGCACGCGGCAGGTAGCCGGATTCTTCCAATGCCAGGATGAAGGCGAACAGGATCAGGATCTGCGGCAAGAACACGATCACCCCGCCCAGTCCGGCGATGACACCATCCTTGAGCAGGCTGTTGAGCGGCCCTTCCGGCATGGTGCTCCCCACCCACTCGCCCAGCGCAGCGGTGCCGACATCGATCAGGTCCATCACCGGCGTGGCCCAGGCATACACCGCCTGGAAGATCAGGAACATCACCACCGCCAGCGTCACCAGCCCCCAGACCGGATGCAGCAGCCAGCGGTCCAGCGCATCGTCCACGCGCGAGGTGCGCGTGGGCATGGTGACCGCCGCGCTCAGGATCTGCCGCACCTGCGCGTGGTAGTTGCCATCGGCCGGGGGCGTGGCCGTCGGCGCGGCCAGGCTGGCCGCCTGCGCATCGAGCCGTTCCACCAGCACCCTGGCGCCGCCGCGCCGCACCGCCACCGTTTCCACCACCGGCACGCCCAGCGCCTGTTCCAGTGCCGGCAGGTCGATCACGATGCCGCGTCGCTGTGCGGCGTCCATCATGTTCAGCGCCACGATCATCGGCCGGCCCAGTTCGCGCAGCTCCAGCGCAAAGCGCAGATGCAGGCGCAGATTGGTCGCGTCCATCACATACACCAATACATCCGGTGCCGGCTCGCCCGGATAGAACCCGCGGCACAGGTCGCGGGTGATCGCCTCGTCCAGGCTGGCCGGTTGCAGGCTGTAGGCGCCTGGCAGGTCCAGCACCGCGAAATCGCGTCCGGACGGCGCGCGGAAGTGGCCTTCCTTGCGCTCGACGGTGACCCCGGTGTAGTTGGCCACCTTCTGGCGGCTGCCGGTCAGCTGATTGAACAGCGCGGTCTTGCCACTGTTGGGATTGCCCACCAACGCCAGACGCAACGGGACGATGGCCGCGCTCATGCCGACACCTCTTCTTCGCGCACGTGCACGCGTGCGGCCTCGCTACGGCGCAAGGCAAAACGCGTATAACCGACCTGGACCAGCAAGGGTTCGCGACCGACCGGCCCCATTGCCAGCACGGTGACTTCCTCGCCCGCGACAAACCCCAGTTCACGCAGGCGCCGGGCGATCGTGTCGTTAGGGAGACGATCCTCCACGGAATCCACGATGGCGGCGCAATGCAGGGGCATGTCGGACAACGTCACAAAGACGGCCTGATTGATAGGAATGGTTCTCAATTCTAGCATCGACGCACCGCGTCATGGCTCTGGCGACCCGTGCCGCTATGATGGTTCGCATCCCATTCATGGACGTACGCAATGCAGGACACCGGCTTGATCGTCGAGGACCAGGGACCGGTCCGCACCTTGCGGTTGCATCGCCCTACCGTGCACAACGCCTTCGATGCGACGTTGATCGCCGCGCTCACCGAGGCCTTGCAGCACGTCGGCAGCGCACCGCAGATCCGCGTGGTGGTGCTGACCGGTGCCGGCGATGCATTCTCCGCGGGCGCGGACCTGAACTGGATGCGCGGCATGGCCGGTGCCAGCGAAACAGAGAACGCCGCCGATGCACTGACGCTGGCGCGGCTGATGCGCACGCTGGACGAACTGCCCAAGCCCACCATCGCCCGCGTCAATGGCGCGGCCTTCGGTGGTGGCGTGGGCCTGGTGGCCTGTTGCGATATCGCCATCGGCTGCACCGAGGCGCGCTTTGGCCTGACCGAAAGCAAGCTGGGGCTATTGCCGGCGGTGATCTCGCCCTATGTCATTGCCGCCATCGGTGCGCGCCAGGCACGGCGCTGGTTCGCCACCGCCGAAATCTTCGACGCCGGCACCGCGCAGTTGCTGGGCCTGTTGCACCAGCTGGTGGCGGCCGATCAACTGGATACGGCGGTGGAACGCCAGGTTCGCCTGCTGCTGGCCGCCGCGCCGCTGGCCACCAGCCATGCCAAGGCGTTGGTGCGCTCGGTCATGCCGCCCGCCGACCGCGATGCCATCGATGCCGCCAACGCGGCCTGGATCGCCCGTCTGCGCGTGTCGCCCGAAGGCCAGGAAGGCCTTGGCGCGTTCCTGGACAAGCGCGCTCCTGCCTGGGTGCCGGAGAGCGTGGCGTGAGCGCGATCGACCACGTGGGCATGGCCTGCAGCGACCTGCAGACCAGTGTGGCGTTCTACCGCGTGGCGCTGGCGCCGCTGGGCATCACGCTGCTGGCCGAATTGACCGCAGCCGACACCGGCGGCCGCGCGCACGCCGGTTTCGGCATCGAACGGCCATTCCTGTGGCTGGGTTCCCAGGCGCAAGCCTTGGGCGCTACGCATCTAGCGTTGACGGCGACCGACCGCGCCAGCCTGGAGGCCTTTCATCAGGCGGCGCTCGCCGCCGGCGGCCGCGATCACGGCGCCCCCGGCCTGCGCCCGCATTACCACCCGCACTACTACAGCGCCTTCGTGCTCGACCCCGATGGCAACAACCTCGAAGCGGTCTGTCACCGCGCCGCATGAGCACCGTTCCGATGTCCTTGATCCCGTTATCTCCTTGCGCGGAAGTGGGCGCACATAACAAGGCTGCTGCGTCGGCCGTATCCGGTCGTGCATGTGCGGACGCGGGTGCATGAGCGACGTCGTCCGCATCGTCGAAGTGGGCCCACGCGATGGACTGCAGAACGAGGCGCAACCGATCGCCACCGCCGACAAGATCGCGCTGATCGATCAATTGTCGGCCACCGGCCTGCGCACCATCGAAGCCACCAGCTTCGTCAGCCCACGCTGGGTGCCGCAACTGGCCGACGCTGCCGACGTGTTCGCCGGCATCACCCAGCTGCCAGGCATCGCCTACCCGGTGTTGGTGCCGAACCTGCAGGGCTACAGCCGTGCGCAGGCCGCAGGCGTGCGCGAAGTGGCGGTGTTCACGGCCGCGTCGGAGACGTTCAACCGCACCAACACCAATGCCGGCATCGACGAATCGATCGAGCGGTTCCGCCCGATCCTGGAGCAGGCCACCATCGATGGCGTGCGCGTGCGCGGCTATGTCTCCACGGTGCTCGGCTGCCCCTACCAGGGCGAGGTGCCGGTGGCCGACGTGGTGGATGTCGCGCAACGGCTGTACGCACTGGGCTGCTATGAGATCTCGCTGGGCGACACCATCGGGGTCGGCACGCCGCGCAAGGCGCAGCAGATGCTGGCCGCGGTGGCGCAGCAGGTGCCGATGGAGGCACTGGCCGTGCATTTCCACGATACCTATGGCCAGGCGCTGGCCAATATCGCCGCCTGCCTCGAGGAAGGCGTGCGCGTGGTCGATGCCGCCGTCTCCGGTGCCGGCGGTTGCCCGTACGCCAAGGGCGCCAGCGGCAACGTCGCCAGCGAAGACGTGGTGTACCTGCTGCATGGCCTGGGCATGTCCACCGGCATCGACCTGCCCGCCCTGGCCCGCATCGGCCGCTGGCTGGCGCAACTGCTCGGCCGCGATACCGGCAGCAAGACCGGCAGGGCACTGGCGGCGGCTGGCTGAGGGCCGCAAGGCCGTTACCACCACCACGATCGCGCCAGGGCTTCGGCTAGAATTGCCGGCCGCGCGCCAACCCGCTCGCGAGCCGATCTGCGTCGGCCCGCAGCGCTTCTTCAGGGAACCCTCCATGCAGCCAACGTCTGTCCTTGCCGTGATCACCGGTGGCGTCTCCGGGTTGGGCCTGGCCGTGGCGCAGCGCATCGTTGCCGACGGCGGCAAGGTCGCGCTGTTCGACGTCAATGCCGACAAGGCCGACGCGGCGCTGGCATCGCTCGGCGCCGGCAACGCGCATTACCTCGCCACCGATGTCACCGACGAAGCGCAGGTTGCCGCCAACATGGCGCAGGCCGCGCAGGCGCTGGGCGGGCTCAACCTGGTGGTGAATTGTGCCGGCATCCTCGGCGCCGGCCGGGTGCTGGGCAAGGAGGCGCCGATGCCACTGGCGACCTTCCGCACCACCGTGCTGGTCAATCTGGTCGGCAGCTTCAATGTCGCCAAGGCCGCGGCCGATCTGATGCAGCACAATACCGCCGGCGACGACGGCGAGCGCGGGGTCATCATCCACACCGCGTCGGTGGCCGCCTATGAGGGCCAGATCGGCCAGGCTGCGTATGCCGCCAGCAAGGGTGGCGTGGTCGGCATGACCCTGCCGATGGCACGCGAGCTGGCGCGCTTCGGCATCCGCGTGATGACGATCGCACCGGGTGTGTTCTGGACCCCGATGGTCGACGGCATGCCCGAAGCGGTACAGCAATCGCTGTCCGCGGCGATCCCGTTCCCGTCGCGCCTGGGCCAACCCGACGAATACGCCGACACCGTCGCCTTCATCCTGCGCAATCGCTATCTCAACGGCGAAGTGATCCGCCTGGACGGCGGCGTGCGGTTGGCACCCAAGTAGCCGGGATTCGGGATTGGGGATTCGTGACAGCAAAAACGCCGTACCCTTCCCGCCTTCTGAATCCTGTTTTGCCAATCCCGAATCCCCAATCTCTGACTTGACCCATGAAAGCCAACGACATCAAGAAAGGCAACGTCGTCGAACACAACGGCGGCATTTACCAGATCCGCGACATCGAGCGCAGCTCGCCGCAGGGGCGCGGTGGCAATGTGCGCTTCCGCTTCATCATGTACAGCGTGCCCGGCGGCGCCAAGCTGGACGCCAGCTTCGATGCCGACGACAACCTGCCGGAAGTCGAGCTGCTGCGCCGTCAGTCCACGTTCTCGTACAAGGATGGCGAGGCGTTCGTGTTCATGGACGACGAAGACTTCACTCCCTACACGCTGGATGCGGACGTGATCGGCAACGATGCCGGCTACATCACCGATGGCCTGACCGGCATCTACGTGCAGGTGATCGACGACCAGCCGGTGGCGGTACAGCTGCCACAGACAGTGACGCTGGAAGTGATGGAAACCCCGCCCGAACTCAAGGGTGGCACCGCCACCAAGCGCCCGAAGCCGGCCAAGCTCAATACCGGCATGGAAATCATGGTGCCCGAGTACATCAGCAACGGCGAACGCGTGCTGGTCAACACCACCACCGGCGAATTCGCCGGCCGCGCCGACTGATGCGGCGCCTGCTCGCAGCCCTGTCGCTGGGGCTGCTGGCGGCCTGCACCGCCAAACCCGTACCGACGCCCGCGTCGGCACCGGCTGCGGCCACCTGCACCGACCCCAAGGTGGAGGAAGAATGGCTGCAGCACCCGGCCGGCCTGTGCGGCATGCCCGACGACGTGCGTGCGCTGGTGGACGACTACGACACCTGCGTGCATTTCGCCGGCGAAGAACCCTACGACGCCGATCGCCGCCACGAGATCGAAGTGGCAGTTGCGCAGTTCTGCACACCGGCACCGGCACGTCTGGCCAAGCTGATGCAGCAGTACCGCAACGATGCACGCATCAGCCAATGGCTGCGCCAGTATGCGGTGCAAGCGGATCTGCAACCCGCCCGCTGAGGTATCCCTTCACCGCTCGGGACATTGATCCCCTTGGTGGGAGAAGGTGGCGCGTAGCGCCGGATGGGGGTACGGGCGAAGCCTCGTGCAGTTGGAATAACACGAGAGCTTCGCCCCGTCCCCTCACCCCAACCCCCGCGCCCCGGCTCGCGCTCGCAGCGCGGGCGCTCCAAGGCACGCGCGCCAGTGGCGCGCAAGCCCTGCCTTCTCGCCCCCGCGGGAGAGGGGCTGGTGCTGCGCCCCTTCGCGTCGCCCGATCACTATTGCACCTGCAGAGGCAGGCGCATGTCCGCCTGCACGTTCTCGGCGGCCGCATCACCGCGCGCAAGTAGGCGCAGGCGCGTGCGCAACTGCGCCACATTCGCCTCGCCCTGCTCCAATCCACTGCGCAGGTTGGCCGGCAAGTGCTGGCGGCCCAGGAGCTGCAGCTGCTTCCAGCCGCCGACCAGCACATCGCTGTCCTGCGCCACGCGCGCGCTCAGTTGTCGCTGCTCGTCTGCCTGCGGCAAGCCGTACCCGGTGCTCCCCAACAGGATCGCGGGATGACTGAGTTGCGCTTCACGCGCAAACAGCGACTGCAGCTGCCCCTGCATTGTTTCGCGCCCCACCACGCCCGCTTGCAGCAGGCGTTTGAGTGCATCGCGCGCCAGTAACTCCTGGCGCCGCAACGCCGCCTGTTCCAGCAACAAGGCCGCCGCGGTTTCGCGCAGGCCGCCGCGATCGAACCACTGGGCGCGCGCTTGCGGCGCCGCATCCAGCCACTGCGTCACGCTGGTTTGCGGCACCGGCAGGCCACGCCGGAGCACATCGAACATGGCCTGGTAATGCGTGGCCGCCGATTCGAAGTAATAGCCCTGACGCGTGGCCTGCGCGCGATCGTCCAGCACGGCCATGTCGGCAATGCCCGCGCGTTGCAGGCGCTGGCGCACGCCGCGCGGAATGATCGACGACAGGCGGGCGGCGGCCAGACGCGGCACGCCGTCGTGCAGCAGCTTGTAGGTCTCCACCGCACAGTTGTTGCCGATGAAGTAATAGCGCCCGTCGTAACTCCAGTGCACCTGCGCCGCACGCGCGAGCAGCGCGGCGATCTCCGCCGGTGTCAACGCCAACGGCACCGACGACAGGGCGCGCAGTTCCACCTTGGTGTATTCGTCCACCACCTGGTTCAACGGCAGCACGAACAGGCGCGAGGGGTACGAGCCGGTGAGCCCGCGCCAGCTGGAAATCTGCACATCGCCAACGAAGGCACGGAACGACAGCACGCGGTGGTACTGCAGATCCAGCCGGCACGCCGGCCCGAGCGCACGGCCGGGCGCGCAGATCACCAGCCGCAGCATGCTGTGGCCCCAGCGGCTCATCGGCTGTTCGTTGCCCTCGGCAAGCAGGTAGTCCACCGCATAGACGCGCGCCGGGTCCAGCGTCAGCAAGGACATCGCACCGGCATCGTTGTCGGCCTGCAGATAGGGCAGCGCTGGCGTACACGACGCGGCACCCTGCGGCGGGCCCAGCTGCTGCGACAACCACGCCGCCAGTGCCGGCCGCCGGCAGGCGTAGTCCGGGTCCAGCACGAAATGTTCCAGATTGACCGCGACAAACTCGGCCGGGCTGCGACGCTCATAGTCGTCGGGGCTGCGGTCGCTGAAATGGTTGGCACCACGTCCGATGCGCCAGGGCCGCACCTGCCAGCCGGCCAGGTCGCGCAACCGCGGATCGCGTGACAAGGCGCTGCCACTGCCGCGGTCGAGGACATGCGCCAACTCGTGCACCAACGCCGCCATGGCGGCGCGTGTGGGCGGTGCTGTGACATCACTGCGCGCACTGTCCGGCTGCGCGCGCCATGCCTGCAACAAGGCGCGGTCGAGCAGAATGCGCTGACCGATGGCACGGCCATGCACCCGGGCCGGCAAATCGTCTCGCCACTGCAAGGCGATCGGCGCCTTCAAACGCTCGGCCCAACGCGGCGACAGGCGCCGCACCACCTGCTGCACCAGCGCATCGCTGGCCGCGCGGTCGGCCGGTTCCGATACCGACGCCACGATGTTGATCTGCGAGACCGGCGCGGCGGCGGCGTCACGCTGTGCGGCCGCGGCGATCGCCACGGCCAACCACCACCCGCAGCGCTGGCGTGGACTCACTGCGCCAGGATGGACTGCGCCAGTTCCAGATCGCTGGCCAGGCGCGCTGCATCGCTGCGCGTGCGCAGCTGCAGCAGCGCCGCTTCCAGACGTGCGCCACGGATCGCGCCATTGCTGGCGACGAAGCCGGCGGCATCCTCGCGGGCATCGGCCAAAACCTTGTCATCGCCGGAGCTGCTGCTGTTGGACGACCCGGCCGACGAAGCGCCGGCCGACGTGCCGGCCAGACTGGAAGCGAACGCCGCCAGCGGCAGCAGGGGCAGTGCACAAAACACGAGTGAGCGAATCATCGGCGCGTCGTTTCCATGTGAAGGTTCCGAAAGACTAACCGGCGTGCGCACTGCCTGGCGCGTCGTCCATCTCGAACAGCTTGCCGGGATTCAGCAAAAGATGGGGGTCGAGTACCTGTTTGACGCCACGCATCAATGCGATCTCCGTGCCGGAGCGCGTGCTCCACAGATACGGCTTCTTGACCAACCCGATGCCGTGCTCGGCCGAAATGCTGCCGCCGAATCGCTGCAGCGCCTGCGCCAGCAGCTTGGTAACCTGATCGCAGGCCGCCACGAACTCGGCCTGGCTGGTGGCATCGGGCCTGAGCACATTGATGTGCAGGTTGCCATCGCCGATATGGCCGAACCACACCACATCGAAATGCGGGTAAGCCGCTTTGAGCAAGGACTGGGCTTCGGCCAGGAACGCCGGCATTGCCGAGATCCGCACCGACACGTCGTTCTTGTACGGCGTGTAGCGCGCCAGCGCCTCGGTGATGCCTTCGCGCAGGCGCCACAGCTGCGCCGCCTGCGCATCGCTCTGGCTGATCACGCCGTCGCTGACCCAGCCCTGCTCCATGCAGGTCTCGAACGCCGCCATCGCGGCCGCTTCCTGCGCCTCATCGCCGGCGGCGAATTCGGTGACCACGTAGTACGGATGCACCTGCGCGAAGGGTGCCTGCGCGCCATGCGCCAGCACGTGTTCCAGCGCGCGGTCGGTGAAGAATTCGAAGGCCTCCAGGCGCAGCTGCGCGCGGAAGGCGGCGAACACCTGCATCAGCACATCGAACGAGGGCAGCGCCAGCAGCATCACATTGCTGGGCGGCGGCGGATCGGTCAGCCGCAACGTCGCCTCGACCACGATGCCCAGCGTGCCTTCGGAGCCGATCATCAGGTGCCGGAAGTCGTAGCCGCTGGAATTTTTAACCAGCGCGTTGTTGAGTTCCAGTAGCTCGCCGGCGCCGGTCACCACCTTCAGGCCGGCCACCCACTCGCGCGTGTTGCCATAACGGATCACGCGAATTCCGCCCGCATTGGTGGCGATGTTGCCGCCGATCGAGCACGAACCACGTGCGGCGAAATCCACCGGATAGATCAGGCCCTGCTCGCGTGCGGCGTTGTGCACCGCCTCCAGCGGCATGCCCGCCTGCACGGTGAGCGTGCGATCCACCGCGTTGAAGTCCAGCGGCTTGTTCAGTCGCTCCAGGCTCAACACCAGCTCGCCGTTGGCCGCCACCGCACCACCGGACAGCCCAGTGCGGCCGCCCGAGGGCACCACCGCCACACCTTGCGCGTTGGCCCAGCGCACCACGGCCTGCACGTCCTCCACCGACCCGGGCAGCGCAATGGCCAGCGGATTGGGCGTCCAGCGGCGCGTCCAATCGCGGCCGTAATGTTCCAGGTCGGCCGGCTCGGTCTTCACACGCAACGCCGGCACGGCCTGTTGCAACGAAAGGATGCGGGGATCGGTCATGGCACGCGGCGCTGCGGATAGGAACCGCACAGCGTGCCAGCGTGCGCCGGCCTCGTCCAGCGATACCGCCAGCCGCCACCGGCGCCTTGGATTCAGCTGAAACCGTTGCGGCACACGGGCTGCAGGCCTGCGAACAGTGCGTTGCGAGCGCCCCCCATCGGGCACCCCATCTGGCATAGTTGCCAACCCCGATTGCTGCATTGCGCTCCCCCATGTCGCCGAAGAAGACCTCGTTTCCCAAGCAGGACATCCGCGTGCTGTTGCTGGAAGGCATCAGCCCGACCGCGGTGGATGCGTTCCGCGCCGCCGGGTATTCGCAGATCGAACTGCACGCCAAGTCGTTGCCGGAAGACGAGTTGATCGCCCGCATCGCCGATGCGCATATCGTTGGCATCCGCTCACGCACGCAGCTGAGCGCGCAGGTGCTGGCGCATGCCAAGCGCCTGATCGCGGTGGGCTGCTTCTGCATCGGCACCAATCAGGTGGACCTGGAGGCGGCGGAGCTGGCCGGCATTCCGGTGTTCAACGCGCCCTACTCCAATACCCGCAGCGTGGCCGAACTGGTCATCGCCGAAGCGATCCTGCTGCTGCGCGGCATCCCGCAGAAGAACGCGCAATGCCACCGCGGCGGTTGGTCCAAGTCGGCCGCCGGCAGCCGCGAAACGCGCGGCAAGGTACTGGGCATCGTCGGCTACGGGCACATCGGCACCCAGGTCGGCGTGCTGGCCGAATCGTTAGGCATGCAGGTGATCTTCCACGACATCGAAACCAAGTTGTCGCTGGGCAACACACGTGCCGCCATCGACCTGGACGACCTGCTGGCGCGTTCGGACGTGGTGACCTTGCACGTGCCGGAAACCCCGTCGACCAAGAACATGATCGGCGCAGCCGAAATCGCCCGCATGAAGCCTGGCGCGCACCTGATCAACGCCTCGCGCGGCACCGTCATCGACATCGACGCGCTGGATGCGGCGCTCACTTCCGGCCAGATCGGCGGCGCGGCGGTGGACGTGTTCCCGATCGAGCCCAAGGGCAATGGCGATGCGTTCGAATCGAAGTTGACCGCACACGACAACGTGATCCTGACCCCGCATGTGGGCGGCAGTACGCTGGAAGCGCAGGACAATATCGGCATCGAGGTCGCCGCCAAGCTGGTGCGCTACAGCGATAACGGCAGCACCTTGTCGGCGGTGAATTTCCCCGAAGTGACGCTGCCCGAGCACCCCGACAGCCTGCGCTTGCTGCATATCCACCGCAACGTGCCGGGCGTGCTGTCGCAGCTCAACGAACTGTTCTCGCGCCACAACGTCAACATCGACGGCCAGTTCCTGCGCACCGACCCCAAGGTCGGTTACGTGGTGATCGACGTCAGCGCCAGCGAGGCGCAGGCCACCGCGTTGAAGGAAGGCCTGGCGGTGATCGAAGGCACCTTGCGGACTCGGGTACTTTATTGATCTGTTGTTGCACGAGCGCCCTCATCCGGCGCTTTGCGCCACCTTCTCCCGCTTGCTCCCTTCTCCCGCTTGCTCTCTTCTCCCGCTTGCGGGAGAAGGTGCCCGCAGGGCGGATGAGGGCGCACACCTCAGCACCCATCACACGCCTCGGGCCATCCACTTCTCCGCCATGCGCCGCAGCGACGGATCCAGCTCCGGTTCTGCAAGCAGCTCGACGATCGGGCGCCAGGCCAGGGCCAGCGATTCCTCGCTGACCTGGAAGTCTTGGTCCGCGCCGGCCACCACCACGTAGCGCGCGTCGTAGTGCCAGTGGCCTGCCACCTCGCCGCGTGCCGGGATCCAGTGGCGGTCCAGATCGAATAGGTCCGCATCCGCCAGCCTCAGGCCGGGCAAACCGGATTCTTCTTCCGCTTCGCGGAGCGCGACCTGGGCCAGGTCGCGGTCGCCATCGGCGTGCCCGCCCAGTTGCAGCCAGCGCTGCAGCTTGCGGTGATGCGTGAGCAGGGTGCGGTTACCGTCGGCGCTGACCACCCAGGCCGAGCCGGTGAAATGACCTTCGACACGCGCGCGCACGAACGGATTGGTGGCATCGTCCAGCAGCTGTGCGAACTGCTCGGCCACCATGGCCTCGTCCGGCCAGCGCGTGCGGTAGGCAGCCAGTTGCTGCCGCAGGGTTGCATCCACCATCTGTTGGTCTCGGTCGCCCGTGGGCCAGGCGACCATTATCGCCATTCATGCTGCGTACGCGCTTGTCGTGAGCGTGTAGCTTTGGCAAGGTAGGCCGCTTGCCTGTCCCTTCGGGACGCGGCGCACACCTTTGCCCAGGCGCCAGCGCCTTGGCTTTGCCACTTGGGGATGTACCGAATGCTGAAGTCTCTGTTGAGGGTCAAACCGATCGAGCCCGCCGCACATGTCGACGCGGGCGAACCGGTCGAAGGCAGCCTGAAGGGCGAAGCCACGCTGCAACGGACCCTCACCGCCAAGCATCTGATCATGCTGGGCATCGGCGCGGTGATCGGCGCCGGTATCTTCGTGCTGACCGGCCAGGCTGCGGCCAACCATGCCGGCCCGGCGGTGATGTTGTCCTTCGTCTTTGCCGGCATCGCCTGTGCCTTCGCCGGCCTGTGCTACGCCGAATTCGCCGCGATGATGCCGGTCTCCGGTAGTGCTTATTCGTATTCATACGCCACGCTCGGCGAAGGCATCGCCTGGTTCATCGGCTGGTGCCTGGTACTGGAATATCTGTTTGCCGGCTCCAGCGTCGCGGTCGGCTGGTCGGCCTACCTGATCAGCTTCCTGACCGGCACGCTTGGATTGCCGTTCCCGGCCGAGCTGGCCGGCGCGCCACTGGCCTGGGACGGCCACAACTTTGTCAGCTCCGGCAACCTCATCAACCTGCCGGCGGTGCTGATCGTCGCTGCAGTGAGCATGCTGTGCTACGTCGGCGTCACCCAGTCGGCATTCGCCAACGCCATCGTGGTGGCGATCAAGGTGGTGGTGATCTGCCTGTTCGTCGGCTTCGGCATCGCCTATATCGACCCGGCCAACTGGCACCCCTTCATCCCAGAAAACACCGGCCCGGGCCAGTTCGGCTGGGACGGGGTGTTCCGCGCGGCGTCCATCGTGTTCTTCTCCTACATCGGTTTCGACGCGGTTTCGACCTCGGCCGGCGAAACCAAGGACCCGCAGAAGAACATGCCGATCGGCATCCTGGTGTCGCTGGCGATCTGCACGGTCATCTACATCATCGTCTGTGCGGTGCTGACCGGGCTGCTGCCCTACACCCAGCTGGGCACCGCCAAGCCGGTGGCGACCGCGCTGGAAGCGCACCCGCAGTTGACCTGGCTCAAGACTGCAGTGGAGATCGGCGCGATCGCCGGCTTGTCCTCGGTGGTGCTGGTGATGCTGATGGCGCAGCCGCGCATTTTCTACACCATGGCCAAGGACGGGTTGATGCCCAAGCTGTTCGGCAAGGTGCACCCGAAGTTCCACACGCCCTACGTCGGCACGCTCTTAGTCGGCGTGGTTGCCGCGCTGCTGGCCGGCATGATCCCGTTGAACGTACTGGGCGAGCTGGTCTCGATGGGCACCCTGCTCGCCTTTGCCACCGTCTGCGCCGGCGTCATGGTGCTGCGCTTCACCAAGCCCGACCTGCCGCGCCCGTTCCGGGTGCCGTTGGCAATGGTGATCTGCCCGTTGGGCGCACTGGCCTGCCTGTTCCTGTTCTTCCAGGCCTTCCAGGAACACTGGAAGGTGTTCGTGGGCTGGACCGTGATCGGCCTGTTCATTTATTTCGGCTACGGCATCCACCATAGCCGTCTGGCCCGCAAGGCCTGAATGCGAGTCCCTCGCAACAGCCCGCACATCCGTGTGCGAGGATTTGACAACGCGAGTCCCTCGCAATAGCCCGCATATTTCGCACAAGCCCGCACCGCCATGTGCAGGATTCAACAGGAACCGCTGCATGTTCAAGCAACTCTGGGCCACCAAACACCCGCACGCCAGCCATGAGGCGGCCGACGGGCTGGGCCTGCAACGCGCGCTCGGCCCCTGGGGGCTGACCGCACTCGGCATCGGCGCGGTGATCGGCGGCGGCATTTTCGTCATCACCGGCCAGGCCGCGGCCGAGCATGCCGGCCCGGCGATCGTGCTGTCGTTCGTGCTGGCCGCAGTCTGCTGCGCGTTCTGCGCGATGGCCTACGCCGAGTTCGCCGCGATGGTGCCGGTATCCGGCAGCGCCTACACCTATACCTACGCCACCTTCGGCGAACTGGCGGCCTGGTTCATCGGCTGGATGCTGGTGCTGGAATACGGCGTCTCGGCCTCGGCGGTGGCGGTCAGCTGGACCGGCTATTTCCTCAGCCTGCTGGAACACTTCAACATCCATCTCCCTGCCGCCCTGGTCAGTGCACCGCTGGACGGCAAGCTGCAGCGGACCGGTGCAATCGCCAACCTGCCCGCCGCCGGCATCGTGCTGCTGCTGACCTGGCTGTGCTATGTCGGCATCCGCAAATCGTCGGCGATGAACATGGCGATGGTGATCCTCAAGACCGGTCTGATCATCCTGGTCATTGCGGCCGGCTGGAAGTACGTGGACCCGGCCAATTGGCATCCTTTCATCCCCGCCAACGAAGCACCGGGCAAGTACGGCATGGAAGGCGTGCTGCGTGGCGCGGCGATGGTGTTCTTCGCCTACATCGGCTTCGAGGCGGTCTCGGTGGCGGCGCAGGAATCGCACCGGCCGCAGCGCGACCTGCCGATCGGCATGATGCTGTCGCTGGTGATCTGCACCGTGCTGTACATCGCCATGGCTGCGGTGATGACGGGCCTGGTGCCCTACACCCTGCTGGGCACCGACGAGCCAGTGGTGACGGCAGTGGCCGCGCATCCGCAGCTGGCCTGGCTGCGCGTGGTGGTGGAAGTGGGCGCGTTGATCGGGTTGTCGTCTGTGGTGCTGGTGATGATCATCGGCCAGCCGCGCATCTTCATGATCATCGCCCGCGACGGTCTGCTGCCATCGATCTTCACCCGCATCCACCCCAAGTACCGCACACCGCATATCAATACCGTCATCACCGGTGTGGGCATCGCACTGTTGGCCGCCGTCTTCCCGCTGGATGTGCTGGGCGAGCTGACCTCGATGGGCACGCTGATCGCCTTCGCCGCCGTCTGCGCCGGCGTGATGATCCTGCGTTACACCCATCCGGAATTGCCGCGTCCGTTCCGCATTCCGTTCGCCTGGCCGATCTGCATCGCCGGTGTGCTGAGCTGCCTGGCCTTGCTGTCGGCAATGACCCTGCACAACTGGATGCTGATGGGGGTGTGGACGCTGGTCGGGCTGGTGGTCTATTTCGGCTACGGCTATCGTCATAGCCACCTGCGCGACGGTCGTTGAGCAAACGCACGAGCCAGCAGTGGCTAACGCAAAGACTGCGCGTCGGCGTATGGCAGTGCGGATGACCCGGGTCTTCGTTGCAGAGCGGCCGATCTGGCGCTTGGCTTGACGGCGCTGATCTGTCGCTTGAATGCAGGGCCCTTGCCCGCCCATGGTCGCAGGACACGCCGCAAGCATGTCCGTGTAGGCTCTTACGCGGCATCCTTGCAGCGTAAGGTCTCCCGACGGTGGGCGGGCAAGGAGGAGTCGAGATGGTCGGTGTGCCTCGTTGAGCGCAGTGCGTGATGCGCGTAGTTTGGTGCTGGTACGCCGGTTCGACGTCCACACACGTGCGACAAGCAGCTTTCCATGCAGCCACCGACCAACAGTCTGGCTCGGTGTCCTCGCCGATTGCGGGACCGTTGGCGGCATGGATGCCGCCACCGCGCCCTCAGGGATGGGTTCACGGCGTGTCCCGCGAGCGGTGAGGGCGCCGAGCCCCCCGACCGACTCAGCGTTTGACCTAGGCTTCCAACTGCATCCAACCAAAGGCGGCTGACCAAACCACTGCGCTCACTGCCAGACGCGCGCGCTTTCCATCCCCGTCGGCCGCTCTAGGTCCGGCCGTGGCTGCAGGACACCCTGCTGCGCTGCACCTGACCGTAATCCAGCGGGGCAGTAGAATAGGTCCATGAATGCGACCACTGCCCCCCTGCCCTATAGCGCCGCCCGTCTGCACGAGTTGGCGCAGTTGCTGATCGGCAATATCCACGAGCTGGCCCAGGCCGGTTGGACGCCCGCCACCAGCAGCAATTTTTCCCATCGCCTGGACGAACAGCACGCTGCGATCACCGTGTCCGGACGCGACAAGGGCCGTCTGGTCGAAGAAGACATCATGGTGGTGGACTTCGATGGCCTGGCCGTCGGCCGCCCGCTGCGCCCGTCTGCCGAAACCTTGCTGCACACCCAGCTGTATCGCCGGTTTCCGGAGATCGGTTGCGTGCTGCATACCCACTCTCCGGTGCAGACGATTGCTTCCCGCCTGTATGCAGGCAGCGGCGTGATCCGCCTGGAAGGCTACGAACTGCTCAAGGCCCTCGAAGGCAATACCACCCACGAAACCGCAGTGGACGTACCGGTGTTCGCCAACACCCAGGACATGCAGGTGCTCGCCGCGCAAGTGGAGGCCTTGCTGGACAAACGGAGCATGTGGGGGTATCTCATCGAAGGACACGGCCTGTACGCCTGGGGCCGCAACATGGCCGAGGCACGCCGCCATCTGGAGGCATTCGAATTCCTGCTGCACTGCGAACTCGAACTGCTGAAATTGCGCGGCCCGCGCTGAGTTCTGCCCGTCCCCCTTCGTGAGCCAGACCGCCATGAGCCGACTGCGTATCTTTGCCGACACCAACCCCGCCACGCCGGACTTCGACAGCCGCGACGGCGATGCCATCGCCAGCGAACTGAAGAAGATCGGCGTGACCTTCGAGCGCTGGCACGCCAGCCAGCCGGTCGAACCCGGCGCCACGCCCGAGCAGGTGATGGACGCCTACCGCGCCGACATCGACCGCATCAGCGCCGAGCGCGGCTTCAAGACCGTGGACGTGGTCAGCATCGCGCCGGACAACCCCAAGCGCGAGGAAATGCGCGCCAAATTTCTGGACGAGCACTTCCACAAGGAAGACGAAGTACGGTTCTTCGTCGCTGGCTCGGGCCTGTTCACGCTGCACGTGGACGCCAAGGTCTATGAGATCGAATGCGTCAAGGACGATCTGATTGCCGTGCCCGACAGCACCCTGCACTGGTTCGATATGGGGCCGGAGCCGCACTTCGTGGCGATCCGTTTCTTCACCGAGCCCGATGGCTGGGTCGGCCACTTCACCGGCACCGAAATCGCCAAACAATTCCCCCGCTACGCCCCCGAGAAACCTCACAAGGCCAGCTGACGATGACACGACCGCAAGCGATCCTCACCGATATCGAAGGTACGACCAGCAGCATCTCGTTCGTCAAGGACGTGCTGTTTCCGTATGCACGTCGTGCCATGCCCGCCTATGTGCGCGAGCACGGCAATCACCCGCAGGTGCGTCACTGGCTCAACCAGGTGGCCGACGAGATCGGCGAGGACGTGCCGGACGAGGTGTTGATCACCACGCTGCAGACCTGGATCGACGAGGACCGCAAGCACACCGCGCTCAAGGCCTTGCAAGGGCTGATCTGGGGCGATGGTTACAAGACCGCCGATTTCACCGCGCACATCTATGCCGATGCGGCAATCCAGCTGCAGGCCTGGCATGCGCAGGGCATTCCGCTGTACGTGTATTCGTCCGGCTCGGTGCCGGCGCAGAAGCTGTTCTTCGCCCATAGCGATGCCGGCGACCTGAGCGGGCTGGTCAGCGACTGGTTCGATACCGAAGTCGGCTCCAAGCGCGAGAGCGCCAGCTACCGCCGCATCGCCGAGCGCATCGGCGTACCTGCCACCGAGATCCTGTTCCTGTCGGACGTGATCGAGGAACTGGATGCGGCCAAGCGTACCGGCATGCGGACCGCCCTGCTGGATCGCCGCGAGGACTACCCCACGCCGCGTTCTGCAGAAGACATTGGCAGCCACCAGCGCGTGGAAAGTTTTTCGCAGCTGGTGTTCTGAACCGGCGCAGTGAAGACACCCGGTAGCCGCACGGCGGCCGGGTGTGCTTCCAAGCGCAGCATCTCGGTCTTGTTGCTACGCGTTTTCGAGAGGCTTCGGCGTTGTTCTCATTGCGTTCCCCCTGGTTGCCCGCAGCGAGCACGATCCGGCGGGTGCCGGCACTGCTGGCTCTGGTCGTTCTGCTGGGTGGTTGTCATCCCAATGCCGGCGCAGCCTTGCCGGCACCGGCCGCACAACAAACCGCCGAGGCCGACCCGGTGGATCAGGCCGCACTGACCAAGGCGCTGTCTGCGTTGCAACCGCAGCGCCCTGGTGTGACCGATCTCTACGTGGTCGGCTTTGCCGGCGATGCCAGCGACGATGTATTCCGCAACGAAACGCTCTACCTCAAACAGTTGTTCGAGCAACGCTTGGATGCGCGCGGCCACGTGGTCACCCTGGTCAACAATCCCGACAATCTGGGCGAGCAACCGTACGCGCCGCTGGCGACCTACGACAATCTCTACGACACGCTCGCTGCGGTCGGCAGGCGCATGGATCGCAAGGACGACGCGCTGTTGTTGTTCGTCACCACCCACGGCACCGAAGACCACACCCTGTATGTGCAGGTGAACCAGGACGAGGAAGACGTCATCAGCCCGCAGGATCTGCGCCAGGCCTTGGACGATGCCGGCATCGGCAACCGCATCATCGTGCTGTCAGCGTGCTATTCGGGCGGCTTCATTCCGGCGCTGCGTTCGCCGGACACGTTGATCCTCACCGCCGCGCGCGCGGATCGGCCCTCGTTCGGCTGCGGCAACACCTCCAATGCAACCTACTTCGGCCAGGCCTGGCTGATCGATGCGATGAATCGAACCGACGACCCGTTGGCGGCATTCGTCATGGCCAAAGCGGCCATCACCGCACGCGAGAAACAGGAGGGCGAGCTCCCTTCATTGCCGCAGCAATCGCTCGGCGCACGCATCGCGCCAGTGCTGGCCCGTTGGCGCGCAGGGCTGAAGCCGGGGCCGGCAGTGGCCTATCCGTACCCGCCGGTGAATCGTGCACCGGATGCCGGCAGTGACACGGACGCCGGCGTCGAGGCTGCACCGCAGAGCGGCGGCGGCAACTCGTCCCGTGCCATCGAACGCGCCACCGACAGGACTGCTGCGCCTGCAACGACATCGTCCGCCACCCGTTCACCGAACGCGCCGGAACCCTCGGCACGCTGAGACTAATTCTCATTTCGTCAGCGCTTGCGCAGCCTCGCTACACTCGCCCGGCCAGCCAGCCCACGCCAGCCAGCATCGATCCCCGCCAGCGCGCCATCGCCTGCCAGCCCGGATTCCGAAAGCGCCTCCCTCGTGGAGGCGTTTGTGTTTCTGGCAGCAGCTGCGCCTGGCTCAGGGCTCGGCGTGCTGCAGGCGATACACCGTGCGTGCACTGTACTCACCGGTCGGCAGGCGCGCGCGCACCTCGACCGTATGCTCCCCCACGTCCAGCGTGGTCGGCAGTGCGCCGCGCCACAGGTGGGTGGAAGGGGTAGCCTCGGGCGAGCGGTCGTAACCGCGCAGCGCCCCGGCGGCATCGTCGCGCGCATTCTCGGCCAACACGCGTGGGTCGGCGCGCTCTTGCCGCTTCATCGGCTGCCAGGGACCATCGTCGATGCGCATGTCCACCGCGGTATCGTCCTGGCCCATCAATACATTGGCGTAGATGCCCCAGGCCGGATACGCGCCCTGCCGCAAGACCTTGGGCGCATGCAGCAACAACTGCGCATCGTCGGCCGCGCGCGCGGCGTGATAGGCCAGCGTGTAGTTGCCGCTGGGCGCCACCTTCAGCACCGCGTAGCCGTTGGGCGTGCCGTCGCTCATGGTCGTATCGGGAATGCCGTCGGCATCCTTCACGCCCGACCAGAACGCACCGCAGGCAGCGCCCACGTTGTACTCGTGCAGCGGCTGCGCACCGGCCCAGCCCTCGTCGGCGCCGTGTTCAACCTGCCGTTGCGTGTGGCTGTGCGCGCTCAGCACCAGCACATGCGGAAACTCCTTGAGCAAGGCGAACAGCCGGCGACGATCCGCATGCCTGAAGGTCTCCTGCCCGGGTGCGGCATCGAACAGCGGGATGTGCATGCCCAGCACCACCAGCCGCTCGCGCGGTAGCTGCGCCAGATACGCCTGCAAGAATGCAAACTGCTGTTCGCGCAGGCCGCCCACATAGGCTGGTTTGCCACCGGGGGTGTAGATCACATCGTCCAGGAACACGAAGCTGGCATTGGCCTCTTCCACCGCATAGGTATCCGGGCCGTAGATCGCGCGCCAGCTGTCGAGCGACTGCACATCGTCGTGCGCATCGAAGTTGAGATCGTGGTTGCCCGGCACATGGAACCACGGCACGCCCAGCTGGGTGGTGACCTTGTTCAGGGCCGGATACAGACTCAGATCGTCGCTGACGATGTCGCCCAGGGTGGTGCCCAGCCTGGCGGTGGTCTTGCCAACGATCGGCGCCACGATGTCGCGCTGGTAGTAGCCAACGTCGGCAAGGCTGGCGGTCTGGCTGTCGGCAAACACCAGCATCTGGAAGCCATCGACTGCGGCACCGGCGCGCGGGGTCAGTGCGAAATCCCAGTTGCGCGTGTTGCGGCCGGTTGCGGCGATACCACCATATTTGTGCTTGGCGGACCCGTTCGGTGCGTAGTGGCGCCAGAACCCGGGCAAGCCGTCGGCAGCGGGTACAAAGCGGCGGTCGCCCGGCTTGATCACGAACACTGTTTGCCCATCGCGTACCGGTAGACGGTAGCGGCCCTGCGCATCGGTACGCACGATCTGCTCGCCATTGGAGACCGCTACATCGGCAACGCCCGGCTCATCGGCACTGCGACCGGGGCGCCCGTCGCGCTCTTCGTAGACGATGCCATCGACGGTGGCCGCGCGCGCGTAGGCGCTTGCTGCGAGCAAGCCCAGAGCCAACAAAGCGAAGCGAGGTTGCATGCGTTTTCCCGCGGAAAGATCAGCGGAAATTGTACCCGTCGTGGCACGGCGCACGATGCGGGTACGAAGGTGGGAAGACGCAACGGCACATCTGTAGGAGCGCACCCGGGCGCGATGGGCGTTACCCATGACGCCTGTCGCGCCCGGGTGCGCTCCTACGCGACCACCTCAGTTGTGCCGCGATTCCAGCAGCGCTACCGCATCGCCCAGCCCCAGGCCGCGCGCGCGCAGCAGCACGATCAGGTGGTACAACAGGTCGGCCGACTCGCCAAGCAACTCGGCATCGCCCTGCACCACGCCAGCCAGCGCGGTTTCCACGCCCTCCTCGCCCACCTTCTGCGCGATGCGGCGAATACCCTGCTCGAACAGTGTGGTGGTGTAGCTGCCGTGCGGGCGCTCCTGCTCGCGCGTGGCGATCAGGGCATCCAGGCTGCCCAGGAACTGGCCAGGCGCGCTCGGGAAACAACTTGTGCGGCCCAGGTGGCAGGTGGGCCCGTGCGGGCGCGCCAGCACCAGCAGCGTATCGGCGTCGCAGTCGGCTTCGATGGAAACCACGCGCAGCACGTTGCCCGAGCTCTCGCCCTTGGTCCACAGGCGCTGCTTGCTGCGGCTGAAGAAGGTCACCTCGCCGCGCTGCTGCGTGACAGCCAGGGCATCGGCATTCATGTAGCCCAGCATCAACACGCGCAGGTTGTCGGCGTCCTGCACGACCACCGGCAGCAGGCCGGCGCCCTTGCTCCAGTCCAGCGCTTGCAGTACGTCGTCGGTTGTCACGGTGTCACTGCCCATCACGTACCTCGATCTGTTGCGCGCGCAGGAACTGCTTGAGCTCGGGAATCGGAATCGCGCCACTATGGAACACGCTGGCGGCCAGCGCGCCATCCACGTCGGCCTGGTCGAAGACATCGGCAAAGTGCTGCATCTCGCCGGCGCCGCCGGACGCGATCAACGGCACCTGGCACAGCGCACGCACCTGACGCAGTTGCGCGATGTCGTAACCGCGCCGCACGCCATCGTTGTCCATGCAATTGAGCACGATCTCGCCGGCACCCAGGCGTTGCGCTTCGGCCACCCAGTCCAGCGTGCGCATCGGCAACGCCTGGGTCTTGCTGGGGTCGCCAGTGTAGCGGCGTACCCGCCACTGGCCGTCCTCCTCGCGAATGGAATCGATGCCGACCACCACGCACTGCACGCCGAAGGCATCGGCCAGTTCGCAGATCAGTTGCGGGCGGCCCAGCGCCGGGGAATTGATGGAAATCTTGTCGGCACCGGCATGCAGCACCGCACGCGCGGTGTCGACATCCCGAATGCCGCCGGCCACGCAGAACGGGATATCGATCAGCCGCGCCACCCGCTCCACCCAGGTGTAATCGACCGAACGCCCTTCCGGACTGGCGCCGATGTCGTAGAACACCAGCTCATCGGCGCCTTGCGCGCGGTAACGCAGCGCCAGCTCCACTATGTCGCCCATGTCGATGTGGTCGCGGAACTTGACGCCCTTGACCACGCGTCCATCGCGCACGTCCAGGCACGGAATGATGCGCCGGCTCAGCATGCCACTGCCTCGTTGAGATTCAGGTGGCCTTCCAGCAACGCCTTGCCCAGCACGATGCCGGCGCAGCCGGAGGCCTTGGCCGCACCCACATCGGCAAGATTGCGCGCACCGCCGGAGACCTGTACCTGCAACTGCGGCGCAAGCGCACGCAGACGCGCGTACAACGCCATGTTCGGCCCGGACAGCATGCCGTCGCGCGCGATGTCGGTACACAGCAGGTGCTGCAGGCCGGCCTGCGCGTAACGCACCGCCAGTTGATCCAGGGTGGCCTCGGCCGCCTCGGTCCAGCCATGCACCGGCAATTGCCACACACCGGCGGCATCCTGGCGCGTGTCCAGCGCAATGGTCAGCCGCTGGGCGCCAAATTCCTGCAACCAGGCGATCACGGTGTCGGCCTCGCGCACCGCCAATGAGCCGATCACCACGCGCGCCGCACCTGCGTCGAGGATGCGCGCCACGTCGTCGCGCAAACGCACGCCGCCGCCGGTCTGCACCTGCAAGCCGGTCTGCCGGGTGATCTGGCCGAGCAGCGTGGCCAGCGTGTAGCCGCCGGCCTTGGCCGCATCCAGATCGACCAGATGCATCCACTGCGCGCCGGCGTCGGCGAAGGCCTGCGCACGCGGCAGCACATCGTCGCCGTAGCGGGTTTCGCGGGCGTAATCGCCCTGCAGCAGGCGCACCACGCGGCCATCACGGATATCCAGCGCGGGGTAGACAGTAAAACTCATGGAAAGCTCATCTCGAGAAAATTGCGCAGGATGCGTGCACCGGTGTCTGCCGAACGCTCGGGATGGAACTGCGCGCCGCAGCGCAGCCCCTGTTGCACCACGGCAGTGAACAGACCGCCGTGATCGCAGGCGGCCAGGGTGTCGGCGGTCACCGGCGCCGCGTAGCCATGCACGAAATACGCACTGGCGCGCTCCGGCAGGCCGGCCAGCAGCGCGGACTCGCGCAGCGGCAACAGCTGATTCCAGCCCATGTGCGGCACGCGGATGCCCAGCGCCGGCGTCATGTGGCGCACGATGCCCGACAGCAGCCCAAGGCAGTCGACATCACCTTCTTCGGAGTGTTCGAACAGCAACTGCATGCCTAGGCAGATGCCGATCACCGGCACCTGCAGCTGCTGCAATGGTTCGACCAGGCCTTGCGCACGCAGGCGCGACATTGCCTCCGGCGCCGCACCGACGCCCGGCAGGATCACCCGCTGCGCGCCTTGCAACCCCGCTGCATCGCGCACCACCTGTGCCTCCACGCCCAGCCGCTCCAGCGCATAACGCACCGAGCCCAGATTGGCGCCGCCGGCATCGATCAGCGCAACGGCGGTCATAACGCGCCCTTGGTGGACGGCAAGGCGGTGCCTTCGCGGCGGATCGCCTGGCGCAGCGCACGCGCCAGCGTCTTGAAGCAGGCTTCCACCTTGTGGTGGTCGTTGTCGCCACGCACGCTCAGATGCAGGTTCAATCCGGACGCATCGCAGATCGAGCGAAAGAAATGCGGCACCAGTTCGGTGGGCATGTCGCCGACCCGCTCGCGCTTGAAGTCGCCTTCGAACACGAAGTACGGCCGGCCACTGAAATCGAGTGCGGCGCTGGCGATGGTTTCGTCCATCGGCAGGGTGAAGCCATGGTGTGCGCCCTCGCCTGCAGCCAGCCATGGACTTTCCGGCGGATCGAAGCCATATCGGCCAATGCCGCGCTTGTTGCCCAGCGCCTCGCGCAGCGCCTGACCCAGCGCCAGGCCGGTGTCTTCGATGGTGTGGTGCTCATCGATGTGCAGATCACCGTCGGCACGGATGTCCAGCGCAAACCCACCGTGCTTGCCGATCTGTTCCAGCATGTGATCGAAGAATGGCAGGCCGGTGGCGGTATGCGGCTCGGCCACGCGATCCAGGTCCAGCTCGACGCGAATCCTGGTTTCTTTGGTCGTGCGCTGGACCAGCGCACGACGCGGCGCATCGGCCAGCTCGTGCGCAATGCCGGGCCAGTCCCACTCGCCACCGAATTCGGCAGTGCGCAGCTGGAAACCGCGGATGTTGAGGTTCTGCGCGAACTGGATGTCGGTGACACGGTCGCCCACCATTGCCGAGCGCGCCCAGTCGATGTTGCGGTCCTGCAGGTACGGTACCATCAGGCCGACGCCCGGCTTGCGCGTGGGTGCATTGTCGGCCGGCCAGCTGCAGTCGATCAACACTTCGCGAAAGTCGATGCCCTGGCTGGCGAAGATCTGCAGCATCAGGTTATTGGGGCCGTCGAAGGCGGCGCGCGGATAGCTCTCGTTGCCCAGCCCATCCTGATTGCTGACGATGACGAATTGGTAGCCGGCATCGCGCAGCTTGAGCATCGCCGGGATGACGTTGTCGACCAAGCGCAGCTTTTCATACGCGTCGATCTGGTAATCGGCCGGCTCGGTGATCAGCGTGCCATCGCGGTCGACGAAAAGAATCGGGGTCATGCCGCAGCCTCCTGCTCGCGCCGCAGCGCACCGAGCACACGCTCGTTCTGTTCGACCGTGCCCAGGGTGATGCGCAATGCATCCGAGAGGCGCGGCACCGCGCGTTGGTCGCGCACCACCACCCCGGCCTCCAGCAGCGCCTGGAACGCGGCTTCTGCGTCGTCGAAGCGCACCAGCAGGAAATTGCCCTGCGATGCATAGACCCGGCGCACGCCGGGCAGTTGCGCCAGGGCGAGACGAACGCGCTCGCGCTCGCTGCGCACTTCGGCAATGCGCCGGCGGGTGACCTCCAGTGCCGGCGCGGATAGCGCCTGCACGGCCATCGCCGCGCACGGCGTGGGAACCGGGTACGGTGCCTGGCAGCGGCGCAGCAGCGCGATCAATTCTGAATTGGCAATCAGGCTGCCGATGCGCGCGGCCGCCAGCGCGTGCGCCTTGGACAAGGTGCGCAGCACGGCCAGGTTGTCGTAGCGCTCCAGCAGGCCGACCGCCGATGGCATATCGGAAAATTCGCCATAGGCTTCATCGACCACCACCAGCGCCTTGCCTTGCAGTGCCTGCAGTGCGATTTCCACATCCTGCAGCGCGATCGCCGAACCGGCCGGGTTGGACGGCGAACACAGGAACACCAGCTTGGCCTTCGTCGCCAGCGCGGCTTCCACGATGGCCGGAAGATCGGCATGAAAGCCGTCGCTGCCATCGACCAGTGGCACCTCGACCAGTGGTGCGTTCTGCAGCCGCGCGCACACTGCATACATGCCGAACACCGGCGGGGTGACCACCACCGCATCGCGCGCGGGCACGCACAAGCCACGCACCAGCAGATCGATCGCTTCGTCGCTGCCGCGGCCGATCAGCAACTGCTCCGGCGCGCAGCCATACAGTGCCGCCAAGGCGTTGCGCAGCGCATCGGGTTGCGGATCGGGATAGCGGCGCGTGCTGCCTTGCGAGTCGGCAGGATTGCCCCAGGCCGACTCATTGGCGTTGAGCCAGACATCGCCCTGCAAGGCGCTGGTACGTGCCGACGAATAGCCGGCAAACGCACGCAAGTCCTCGCGTACCAGTTCAAGAATCGAGGATGTGCTCATGCTGCCACTCCCATTCGTAACGCCACCGCATTGGCATGCGCGTCCAGGCCTTCGGCACGCGCCATGATCAACGCACATTCGCCGATGCCGTCGATACCGGCCTTGCTGGCCGCCTGCACGCTCAGCATGTTCTGGAAACTGGCCACGCTCACTCCGCTATACGCGCGCGCCGCGCCGCTGGTCGGCAACACGTGGTTGGTGCCGCTGCAATAATCGCCCAGTGCTTCGGGTGTGTAGTCGCCCAAAAACACCGAGCCGGCCGCCTCGACCTGGCCCAGCCATGCACGTGGCTCGCGCAGCGCAAGAATCAGATGTTCCGGTGCATAACGGTTACTGATGGCAAACGCCTCGTCCAACGACTGCACCTTGATCAGCCGCGACTGCGCCAACGCCTGGCGGGCGATATCGGCACGCGAGAGCTGCGCCAGTTGCGCATCCAACTCAACTTGCACGGCGGCAATCAACGTATCGCTACCGGACAGCAGCAACACCTGCGAATCGGGGCCGTGCTCTGCCTGCGATAAAAGGTCGGCGGCCACGAACGCCGGTTGCGCACCGGCGTCGGCAATCACCAGCACCTCCGACGGACCGGCCGGCATGTCGATCGCCGCCGCACCCGACTGCGCCACTTGCTGCTTGGCTTCGGTCACATAGCTATTGCCCGGCCCGAACAACTTGTCGCAGCTCGGCACAGATTCGGTGCCATAGGCCATCGCCGCGATCGCCTGCGCACCGCCAAGCTTGAACACGCGGCGCACGCCGGTCAGTTGCGCGGCCACCAGCACCGCCGGGTCCACGCTGCCATCCTTGCGCGGCGGCGTACACAGCGCCACTTCGCGGCAACCGGCCAGACGCGCCGGCACGCCGAGCATCAACGCAGTCGAGGGCAACGGTGCGCTACCGGCCGGCACATACAGGCCCACTCGACCGATCGGCCGCACGATCTTTTCGCAGACCACACCAGGCGCGGTTTCCACCGCATAGCCGTCGCTCATGCCGGCGCGGTGGAAGGTGTCGATGCGCGCAACGGCGTCCTGCATCGCCTGGCGCAGCTCCGGCGCCACCGCGGCGTCGGCGGCGGCAAATTCGGCCGCGCTCACTGCAAAGTGGTCCAGCGACACGCCATCGAACCGTGCGGTGATCTCGCGCAGCGCCGCATCGCCACGGGCGCGCACATCCGCGATCAATGCCGCCACCGCATCGTGGGTCTGAGTGGCCACGGTCTGCGCGGGACGCGTCAGCGCAGCGGCGCGTGCAGCGCGATCGAGTTGGGACCAATCGAGAATGTTCATGCCAGCGAGCGCTCCACCGTCAACACCATCAAGCCTTGCGCACCTGCGCGTTCGAGTTCTTCCAAGCGTTGCCAGGTCACCGCGCCATGGCACATGGTCTGCAGGCGCAGCGCGCCGTTGCCGTCGTCGGGCAGCTGCACCAACGGCTCGGCATCGGGCAGCAGGCGGCGCAGCGCGTCCACGTTGCCATGTTCGGCGCGGAACATCAGCAGCTTGCTGTCGCGCAGCTTGAGCACGCCATCCATGCGCCGCAGCAGCATCGCCAGCAACGCCGCGCGTGCATCGGCCGGCTCGCGCACCGCGCCGGCCAGCACGGCTTCGCTTTCCATCACCAGCTCCGCCGGCTTGAGCTGGTTGGCGGCCAGGGTGGCACCGCTGGAGACCAGGTCGCAGATCAGATCGGCGGTGCCCAGCCGCGGTGCGATTTCCACCGAACCGGACAGCTCCACCACCGCCGCTTCAATCCCCTGCCGCTCCAGCCAGTCGGCCAGGATCGCCGGGTAGCTGGTGGCGATGCGCTTGCCCGCCAGTTGCGCCACGCCCTGCCAGTCCCATTCTTCCGGCACGGCCAGCATCAGCCGGCACTGGCCGAAACCGACCCCGCGCACGGCGTGATATGCGGCCGGCAAGCCAGCGCGACGACGCGCCGATGCCTGCTCGTCCAGCTCGTTCTGACCCACGATCCCCAAGTCGCAGACGCCATCGGCGATCAGGCCCGGGATGTCATCGTCGCGCACCAGCAGCAGGTCCACCGGCAGCGATTCGCCGTAGCAGAACAATTTGTCGCGGCTCTGCCGCCAGCTCAGCCCGCAGGCGGCCAGCAGGCTGCGCGCCGGCTCGGCCAGGCGGCCGTTTTTCTGGATGGCGATACGCAACCGGTCACGTGCCGGCGCTGCCGTGGAAGCACTCATCGTGTTCTCTCAGTGGGATTCGACAGGGCGCGCGGCTTGCTCGCGCAGGGCCGCGGCATAACCGCCGGCGCCATGTTCCAGGGTGCGCGCAACGCGCCCGATGGTGGTGACACTGACCTGGGTCAGCTCGTGGATCTCGCGGTACGGCACGCCCTTGATCAACAGCGGCACCACCCGCCAGCGGTCGGCCATGGCCTCCAGCTCGGCAGGCGTGCACAGATCGCGCAGGAAGGCCTCGACCGAGCCAGGCGCATGCAGGCAGGCCAAGGCCTCGGACAGCATCTGCAGCGAAGCGGCAACATCGGTGGATTCGCGGGGGGCAGGTCGGTGTTTCATTGCGTTAATGTAATAGCGTGTTAGTACATTAACGCAAGCGGTGGCGCTTGTCACCTGCTGGGGCGGTGACGTCAGGACAGCTCGGTTGGCCTGTAGCCATGCGGCTTTGCGCTCGCCTGCTCTCGCCTTGCTGCACGGAGAACCGGACAAGCGACCCTTTCCCCGCCTGCGGGGGAAGGTACCCGAAGGGAGGATGGGGGGCGAGGTTTCGTGCAGCACCGTCTACCGCTTCAAATGCGGGTTGCTCGCCCTACCACCCGCAACTAAGCAATACCGGCCGGGTGACGTGTTGCGTGCCGCTTCTCAGCTGAGCTACAGGAAAGCCCCGAAGCCGCCCTCATCCGGCGCTGCGCGCCACCTTCTCCCGTTGACGGGAGAAGGAAGCAAAACAAGGCGTCTCGGGCGCGCAGGACACCCGCCGCCCTTCCCCCGCGTGCGGGGGAAGGTGCCCGGAGGGCGGATGGGGGCGAGACCTCGCGCAACACCACCCACCGCTTCACAGGCTGAAGTTCGTGCGCCGGTAATCGAAAACCAGCAACGACCACCTCGCCTTACGGCATCACCTTGGCCTGCTCCAGTTCTACCTGCAGCGTACTGGCCAGCTCGTCGCGCGCCACCTCGAACTGCTGTTCGCGCACCAGGTCCTTCACCGCCACCACGCCGCGTGCCAGCTCGTCGTCGCCGGCCAGCACCACAAAGCGGATGCCGGCGCGAGCGGCGTACTGGAACTGCTTGCCGACCTTCTTCGGCTCCATCTGCACCTCGGTGTTGATGCCACCGATGCGCAGCCGACGCGCGATATCCAGCGCGTCGTCCAGGCGCGTTTCGTCCATCAGCGCCACCATCGCCTGCACGCTGCTCTCGGCGATGCCCTGGATCAGGCCGGCCTCGCGCAGCTGCCAGAACAGCCGGGTCAGGCCGATCGAAATGCCCACGCCGGGCAGCCTGGACTTGGTGTAGTGGCTGGCCAGGTTTTCGTAACGGCCGCCCGAGCAGATCGAGCCGATCTGCGGGTGATCGGTGAGCGTGGTCTCGTAGACGGTGCCGGTGTAGTAGTCCAGTCCGCGCGCGATCGAGAAATTCAGGCAGTACGCCGTCTCCGGCACGCCCAGCGCCCTGACCAGCTCCAGCACGTGGCGCAAGTCGTCCGCGCCAGCATGCAGATCTGCGTTGCCACCGCTGCGCGACTGCACCTCGTTGACCACCCATTCGATCTTGTCCAGCGCATCGGCATGGGAAACCGAACGGATTTTGGCGAAATCCAGGATGCGCTGCACGGCGTCCTCGGCCAGGCCAAAGTCCGGCCCCACCAAGGTAGCGCGTACATCCTCGGCGCTGCGCTTGTCGAGCTTGTCGACCTCGCGCAGCACCAGGGCCTGTTGCTCGGCATCGACCACACCCTGCGCGTGGAAGAAGCCACGCAGCAACTTTCGGTTGTTCAACTGCACCTTGAAGTCGCCGATGCCCAGCTCGGCGAACACCGCGTGGATCACCGCCAGCACTTCGGCGTCGTAGCGGATGCTCAGCGCATCCTTGCCGATCACGTCGATGTCGCACTGATAGAACTCGCGGAAGCGCCCGCGCTGCGCGCGCTCGCCGCGGTAGACGCGCTGCATCTGGTAACGACGGAACGGGAAGCTGAGGTCGTGTTCGTGCTCGGCCACGTAACGCGCCAGCGGCACGGTCAGGTCGAAGCGCAGCGCGAGCTCTGGAAGGGAATGCCCCGGCAGGCCGCCGCTCTCGGCACCGTCGACCGCCGCCGCTGCATTGGCCAACGCACCGGTGGACTGCACGAAATACACCTGGCGCTCGGTCTCGCCGCCGGACTTGGTCAGCAGCACATCGGACAGCTCGAACACCGGGGTTTCGACCGGCAGGAACCCGAACCGCTCGTAATTGCGGCGGATGACGTCCAGCATGCGCTGGAACGCGATCTGCTCGCGTGGCAGCAATTCCATGATGCCGGGCGGCGTACGGGGCTTGATCACGAGCGAAACTCCTGCAGGACGACGGGGGGCGAGCCGGTAATTCTACCGGCTGGGCGGCCGTGCTGACCGCATGGCGTATCATGCGGGCGCGTTCCAGGCAGTGCGTGACCCATGTACCGGCAGCTTTCAGACCCCAGCGTGACCTGCCCGGCGCCCAGCGCGGCAGCCGGCGTGGATGCGCGCAATTCCGATTGCGCACTGTGCGCGGTCCGCGGCCGGGCGATCTGCGCGGCGCTGTCGCCAGTGGAAATGGACGCGCTCGACCAAGCCACCAGCGGCTCGGTCCATGCGCCCGGCAGCACCCTGGTCCGGGCCGGCGAGCCACGCCACCACGTCTATACCGTCACCTCCGGCGCCTTGCGCCTGGTGCGCACGCTGGCCGACGGCCGCCGCCAGATCACCGGTTTCGTGCTGCCCGGCGACTACGTGGGGCTGACCGAGACCCCGCAGCACCGGCACGATATCGAAGCCATCGTCGAAACCCGCGTGTGCCGCACGCCGATGGCGCAGATGCGCCAGCTGCGCGAGCGCTACCCGTATCTGGAACGCAAGCTGCTGCAGCGCGCCAGCATGGAGCTGGCCGCCGCCCAGGACACCGGCCTGCTGCTGGCGCGCCTGCAACCCAGCGAGCGCCTGGCGCATTTCCTGCTGCGGTTGGCCGCACGCTCCACCCAGCTCGGCAGCAGTGGCGACACCGTGGCGCTGCCGATGAGCCGCAGCGACATCGCCGACCATCTGGGCCTGACCATGGAAACGGTGAGCCGCACCTTCACCAAGCTCAGGCAGCAGCAGCTGATCGCGCTGCCGCAGCTGCACCTGGTACAGATCCTCGACTACGCCGCATTGCGCAGCCTGGCCGGCGAAACGGTCTGAAATCCGGCCGGGCCGCACCTCGCTGCCGCGCGAAAGGTGCGGTGGATGACGGCGGGCAACGGTGGTCCACACCTGCGCCGAACAGCGCCCTGCCTCTCGGCCTGACCCCACACACCTGCCGATGCGACAACGCGGGCAACCGCGTGCCGCCGCAACCACGCGCGTCAGCGTCCCCCGACCGCCGCCACCGCCGCGCCGCAGCCGCCGTGCAACAACTGCGACTGCCGCAGCCATGCGCGATCCGGGTAGTAGGCGAACACGAACGCACCGTCGCGCAAGGTATCGATCAGTTGTTTGGCCACCGCCGGACGCACCGCCGGGCAGCCCAGGCTGCGGCCCAGCCGGCCCTGGCTGCGGATGATGGCCTCGCTCACGTAGGGCGCGCCGTGGATGACGATGGCGCGGTCGCGCGCATGGTCGTTGAAGCCCGGCTCCAGGCCCTTGAGGCGCAACGAATAGCCGTTCTGCCCGGTGTAGGACTCCTGCGCGGTGAAGGCGCCCAGGCTGGACTGGAAGCTGCCATCGGTGTTGGAAAAGGTCGCGGCCAGGTTTTGACCGGTATTGCGCCCGTGCGCCACCCACTCCTTGAACAGCAAGCGCTGACGCGCCAGATCGAACACCCAGAGCCGGCGCTCGGTGGACGGCCGGCTGTAGTCGATCACGCTGAGCACGCGCTCATCGCCCACCTGCTGCCGCTGCCGCGCGCAGTGCAAGGCCTCGGTCGCCAGCGCCAGCACCTGGCGATCCAGCGCCGGGGCCTGGCGCGCCAGCGCGTCGATCAGTCCCGCACGCGGCGCGCCCAGCGGCGATACCGGGGACACGGTCATGGCATCGGCCGCCAGGACCGCTCCGGCCGTTGCCCACCCGCAGAGGGCGGCGGCAACGGCAATCACTCGATAAGACATGCAGCAACCCACATCAACGCGGCGCCACGTCGGGGCCGCACCGGTCTAGGATTGCCCCAAGCGCGTCACTTTCCAACCCCGGGCGGCTGAACGCGTTCGGTCAGGCGGCGTCGGCAAGCAGCCGCTGCCGCAGCGCGGCGTACTCCGGCGCCAGTGCCTCGGCATGTGCCGGGCGCTGCAGCAGCGCCGCCAATGCAGGCGGAACGTCCACCGGCGCGCCGATCAGCGGCTCCACCACCGCTTCGAACTTGGCCGGGTGCGCGGTGGCGGCCACCGCCCAATCGCCGGTCACGCCTTCCGGCCCTTCTGCGCGCAGCTGTTCCAGCACATGCACCGCGGTGGCGGTGTGCGGGCAGTGCACCTCGCCATAGCGCGCATGGCGCTGCGCGATGGTGTGACTGATCGCCGCATCGTCTACCGACAAGGCGCGGAAGGCCTCGCGCAGCGCCGCGTCGTCGCCCTGGTACAACCAGCGCAGACGTTCGAAGTTGCTCGGCGCGCCGACGTCCATGGCGTTGGCCAACGTCGCCACGCTGGGCTGCGGTGCGTAGTCGTCGCCGGCAAAGTAGTCCGGCAGCACGTGATTGGCGTTGGAGGCCAGCGCGATGCTGCCCAGCGGCACGCCCAGCGCACGCGCCAGGATCGCCGCCAGCCCGTTGCCCAGGTTGCCGGTGGGCACCACCAGGTTCAGCGCGCTGCCAAATGCGGCGTGATGCTGCAGGGCCGCGTGCGCGTAGTAGCTCATCTGCGGGAGCAGCCGCCCCAGGCTGATGCTGTTGGCCGAACTCAGCGGCAGCTGCGCCTGCAGCGGCGCATCGTTGAGGGCCTGCTTGACCATCGCCTGGCAGTCGTCGAACGAACCGGCCACGCGCAGGGCCTGGATGTTGTCGCCGAAACAGCCCAGCTGATGCGCCTGCCGCGGCGACACGCGGCCGTCCGGATACAGCACCACCACGCGCAGGCCGGGTTGGCGATGGAAGGCGGCGGCCACCGCGGCACCGGTATCGCCGGAGGTGGCGACCAGGATGGTGAGCGGGCGGTCTTCGGCCCGGCGCAGGCGGGTCAGGCAGGCGGCCAGAAAGCGCGCACCGAAATCCTTGAACGCAGCGGTCGGCCCGTGAAACAGCTCCAGCGCGTAGTCGCCGGGCGTGGCCAGCGGCACCAGCGGCGCCGGGAAATCGAAGGCTTCGGCGCAGATGGCCGGCAACTCGGCGGCCAGCGCATCGCCGTCGAAGAACGGCTGCAGCAACGTGGTGGCGGTGGCGGCCAAGGTGGTGCCGGGCATCAGCGTGCGTGCCGGTGGCAGGTTCTGCGGTACGTAGAGCCCGCCATCGGGCGCCAGGCCGGCGGCAATCGCCTGGCTCAGGCTTGCGGCAGGCGCGCTGCCACGGGTGGAGAGAAAGTTCATGGTGACGACTCCAGACAAGACGAAGACAGGGCGTTGCCCGTGGATGAGAGGGCCGAACACTGCGGCATGGCCGCGCCGCGTTGCGGCGGCGCCCGGCAAGGGCGGCGCGGCGCTATGCTGCGCGCACCTTCCAGTGGAGCCGGCAGATGATCAAGGTCAGCGTGATGTATCCGTACCGCGAAGGCGCCCGCTTCGACCATGCCGACTACCGCGACGCGCACATGCCGCTGGTGAGCGCGCGGATGGGTGCGACCTGCCTGCGCTATACGGTGGACAAGGGCATCAGCGGCGGCGAGCCGGGCAGCCCCCCGGCCTTCATCGGCATGTGCCATATCTTCTGCGAGTCGGTGGAGGCATTCGGTGCCAGCTTCGGGCCGCACGCCGAGGAGATTCTCGCCGATATCGCCAACTACACCGATCTTGCGCCGGTGATGCAGATCAGCGAGGTGGTAGTCGGTTAAACGTTGCGTTGCAAGCCGCACGGCCTGGATGCCGTGAGCGGGCGATCGGTCGACACCGACATGCGCGCGATGGCTCATGCGAGCAACCGCGCGGCCGGGCTGGCGATCGGGGACACCCAGTGCTGGCTATCCAGGCCAACGTCTGCGAAGGCGGCCTTCACCGATGCGGCGGCAGCGTCGGCGGCCGCGCGCGATGCGAACCAGGCGAACACACTGGGGCCGGCGCCGGAGATGCTGGCGCCCAAGGCACCGTGATCCAGCGCGGCCTGCTTGGCAGCGGCAAAGCCGGCGATCAAGGGCGCGCGGCGTGGTTCGATCAGCACATCGCGCAGGCCCGCGCGCACCAGACCGGCATCGCCGGCATGGCAACCGGCCAGCACCAAGGCCAGATTGGTGCTCTGCGCCACGAACTCGCGCAGCTGATAGTCGCCAGCCAAGGCTTCGCGCGCGCGGCGCGTTTCCAGCACCGCATCCGGATGCACCAGCAGACTGTGCCACGCCGCCGGCACGCTGATCGGCACCAGACGCTCCAGCGTGCACAACACCAGGCCACCTAAAAACAACGGGCCAAGATTGTCGCCGTGGCGGCTGCCGCTAGCCACCGCCTCGCCATCGAGTGCGTGCTGATACAGCTGCTCGTTACTCAGCGGCGCATGCAGCAGCGCGTTGGCGGCAACCAACGCCGCCACGCATGACGCTGCAGAGCCGCCCATGCCCGAACTCAAGGCGATGCCTTTGTCGATGTCGATTTCAAAGCCGAACGGCAGCGACAACGCCGCGCGCAACGACATCAAAGCCGCACCCGCAGTGTTGCGTTCGGCATCCAGCGGCAAGGCCACCGTGGTGCCGCGGATGGCGGCGATGCGCACCACGGGCGCATCGATGCGCCGCACCGTGACGGTGTCGCCGACGCCGTCGATGGAATAGCCGAGCAGATCGAATCCCACCGCCACATTCGCCACCGAGGCCGGTGCGAAGGCGCGCGCCTGGCCAAGCTCGCGCGCAGCAATCGCCACCTGTTGCATCTCCGCGGACTGGTCTGCAACCACCTGATTCACAACCGCGCCCCCTCGCCCGCCGCCACGCGCAACAGATCGGCAAACACGCCGGCCGCGGTGACTTCCGGCCCGGCACCCGGGCCCTGCACCACCAGCGGGTTTTCGCAATAGCGGCGCGTGGTGAACTGCACCACGTTGTCGGTGAGGCGCAGATTGGCGAAGGCGTGATCTGCCGGCAGTTCCACCAGGCCCACGCTGGGCGCGCGGTCCGGCGGCAGCTGCGCCACGTAGCGCAGCACATTGCCGCGCGCACGCGCATCGCTCAGGCGCTGCGCGAACACCGCATCCACTTCGGGCAGCCGCGCCATGAAGTCGTCCACGCTGGCCTGGCGCAGCGCTTCCGGCACCAGGCTTTCCACCTGCACGTCTTCCAGGCTGATGGCGCGGCCGGCTTCGCGCGCCAGGATCACCAGCTTGCGCGCCACGTCCACACCGGACAGATCGTCGCGCGGGTCCGGCTCGGTGTAGCCCATGCCACGCGCCTGCGTCACCAACTCGGCGAACGGCACGCTGCCGTCGTATTTGTTGAACAGCCACGCCAACGTGCCGGAGAAGATGCCTTCGATCGAGGTCACTGCATCGCCGGTATCGACCAGATCGCGCAGCGTGGTGATCACCGGCAGGCCGGCGCCCACGGTGGCTTCGTAGCGGAAGCGCGCGCCACTGGCATCGGCGGCGGCACGAATCGCTTCGAAGCGCTCGAGCGGGCCCGAACCGGCCTGTTTGTTCGGCGTCACCACATGGATGCCTGCGGCCAGCCAGCCGGCATAGCGGTCGGCCACCTCGGCACTGCCGCTGCAATCGATGATCACCGTATGCGGCAGATGCGCGGATAACAGGTGCGTGGTGAACCGTTCCAGATCGGTTGCGGTGGCGGCGGCGGCGAACGCATCGCGCCAGTCGCCGACCAGGCCGCGCTCATCCAGCAGCATGCGACCGCGCGAGACCACTGCGCGCAAGCGCAGATCCAGATTGGCCTTGCCCAGCAATTGCGGTTGTGCAATGCGTAACTGGTCCAGCAGCGCAGCGCCCACATTGCCCGGGCCGATCACGCCCACCGAGAATGTCTGCGGCGACAGCCAGAAGCCGGCGTGCGCCGCGCGCAGGGCCTTGGTCGCGTGTGCGGCATCGATGGCTACCGAGATATTGCGCTCGGACGAGCCCTGCGCAATGGCCAGGATATTGACCTGCGCGCGCCCCAGCGATTCAAACAAACGCGCCGCCACGCCGGGCTGGCCGGCCATACCATCGCCCACCGCCGCCAGCACGCTGATGCCGGTGGTCAGCTGCACCCGCTGCACCTGGCCAACCGTGAGCTCATGTGCAAACGCCTGCAGCAAGGCGTTGCGAGCACGCTCGGACTCATGCTGCTTGACCACGCAACAGATCGAATGCTCCGACGACCCCTGCGAGATCATCACCACCGACACCTGCGCCGTACGCAGCGCCGCGAACACGCGCTCGGCCGTGCCCGGCACGCCGATCAGGCCGGTGCCTTCCAGATTGAGCACCGCCAGATCCGGGCTCAGGGTCAGGCCCTTGATCGGCCCGCTCACCGCACTGCTGGCAGTGATGCGCGTGCCCGGATGCTCGGGCTGAAAGGTGTTGCGGATGATGATCGGAAGCCCACGCTCGATCGCCGGCGACATCGTCTGCGGGTGCACCACCTTGGCGCCGAAGTACGCCAGCTCGCAAGCCTCGTCGTAGCTCAATGTTTCCAGCTGCACCGCTTCGGGCACCACCCGCGGGTCGGCCGACAGCACGCCATCCACATCGGTCCAGATATGCAGCTCATCGGCATTGAACAGCGCCGCGAAGATCGCACCGGAATAGTCGCTGCCGTTGCGCCCGAGCGTGGTGATGCGATCGGCGCGGTCGCGCGCCACAAAGCCGGTCACCACCACGCGCGTCTGGGGATGCGCCTGGCGCCAGGTGGCCAGCCGCTGCGCGCTCACCTCCCAGTCCACATCCACGCCCAGCTCCCCGCGGTTGACCACCAGCACATCGCGCGCGTCCAGCACCGCGCAGTCTTCGCCGATGGCGCGAAAGTGATCGCCCAGCAACTGCGCCGAATACACCTCGCCCAGGCCTTGCACGCGGTCGAGCACCTCGCGCGGCAATTCGCCGATCACCGCCAATGCACCAAGGATCTGCGACAGGTGTTCGAAACGTTCGTCCAGCCATTCCACCGTCGGCCCGGAATGCTCACCGAGCAAGGCTACAGCCGCACCGCGATGGCGCGCGCGGGTTTCGTGCCAGCGCTCGCGCCATTCGGGGCGATCCTGCGCCGCAAGTTCGGCCAGCGCGATCAGCGCGTCGGTCACTCCCTTCATTGCCGAGACCACGGTGACCTGCACCGTCTCGTCGCGCGCAAGCAGCAGCTGCGCGACATGCCGATAGCGTTCGGCATCGGCCACCGACGTGCCGCCGAATTTGTGCACCACGGTGCGCAGGGAGGACGCCGCGACGGCGGCAGGGTCGAGCGAAACAGCAGGCGATGACATCGACAGACCTCGTTAGGGAGGCCCCGTCCGCATCAGGTGAGAGGGAAGCCCCCGCATCCTGATCCGGGTGCGGGGCCGTTGTTTTCGGAAGTTACGCGAAGACGACGGACCGCACCGGGCGAATGGTGACGGTGGTAATGGTGGTGGTAATACCGGCCACGCCCGTCCCTGCCCACAACAGCGGCTGGCAGAGAAGCGAAACGGTGGCGGAGGCGTTATCCATGCCTGCAAAAGACATCAGCGGGACGAGGCCTGTCAAGCGTTGCGTGAATAGGCAGGCGCACCCGCGCGACGCCGGCAACAGAAAACCTTGCCGCTCAGGGATTTAGGCTCCGCGTCCGCAAGTAATTGATTACTATGGAAACTTTTATGGCGGCCTCGGCGGACCGCCGTGCGCAGCTTTGCAACACCTGTCAGCACCATGCGGCGGAACGGCTCAACTCGCATCGCTAGCGCCCACACGCGGTTGGCGCCTATCTACGCGTGTGCACCTGTCCGCGCAGCGCGGAAGCGGAAGGCGGCTAAGAGGCCGTGATTCCCTCCGAACACCCTGCCCACCTTTGGCGCTGCCGACATGCCGCTTCCCAAACGAATTCTCATCGCGCCGCTCAGATGGTCGTCGTCCTGCGTTCCGAACCAGCAGACAGGGCAGATCCTGCAAACCATCTGCGTAACAACCCAGGATCAGCCGAGCACCTGAGGATTGAGTTGCCAGACCGAGAAATTAAGCGCCGCCGCAAAGCTCACCCATGCCAGATACGGCACCAGCACCCACGCCGCCAGCGCTTGCCTCTTCGCGAACGCCGCGATCATGGCCGCCAGTACCAGCCACAACGCCACGATGTCGGCAAACGCCCAGGCTCCCAGGTGCCATGCGAAGAACAGCCAGCTCCACAGACCATTGAGTGCCAGCTGCACCACGAACAGAGCCAGTGCCACCCGCGCCCCAGTCCAGCCGCCGCGGCGCCGACGTCCCCCCAAGTTTGAGTAGCGCCTTAGTTTGGAGTCCAATTCCCTACCCCGAGGAGATTGGACGTGAAGAAGCGTTTTTCCGAAGAACAGATCATTGGCTTCCTNGCCGACGGCCTATGCCCAGCACCTGGCCAACAGCGATATCATCAACCCCGGACTCTAAACCCGACTGCTACTCAGGATGGGGGGACGTCGGCGCCACACCAACCAGACTGACATCGCCATCATTCCGTACAGCACGGTCCACACCGGCCCGAATAGCCAGCCCGGCGGCGCCCAGACGGGACGCTGTAGCTCAGCGTAAAAGCTGGCCGCCTGGATCGATGCCGCCGCGCCCAGCCCGGCGATTGCATAGCAAAGCGCCAGCCAGCCGAGAAGGCCGAACCATTGCGATTTTTTTGACAGACGGTGCGTCATGAGAGTTGTGGCGAGTTATCAACGCTCGCCAGGTTGCCAGAGCATCTGTGCAAGCCGTGACTACGCACACAAGCGAGCTTGCGCTCAGCTAGTGCCGTATCGACTCCTGCCGTCGTGTCCAATTTCCTGGGGTAGGGGCTTGGACTACAATCTGAGGTGATACTCAAAATTGGGGGAACGTCGCGCCCGCTCCAATGCATCCGCGATAGCGCACATAGACATTCCGGTCTCACATAAGGGCACCTCGAATAACCATGCCGGAGCCGATGTAGCGCGTGCATGGAGGTGACGATGCTTTCGAAACATCAGCACTCTGACATGGTTGGCCAAGCTCTCAGCTCGCCGACGC